>NZ_JBHMCY010000057.1:0-31439 GCF_042430725.1 Streptomyces cinereospinus
GCCGCGCCCGCGGCGGCTCGGCCGGCCGCAGCACCGCGGGTTGCGCCCCCTCGTCCAGCAGGGCCGTCACCCGTAGGTCGACCTCCGACACGGTCAGCCCGAGCCGCTGCGCCGCGGCCGCCGACAGCGCCGTACGCAGCCGGGCGGCCGTGGTCGGCAGCGGTTCGGCCGCCGTGGCCGCGAAGTCGGCCGCGACCCGCAGGGGGCCGGGCGGCAGGGCGCTCGGTGGAGCCGGCACCGCGGGGGCGTGCACGGTGTCCGGGTCGGCCAGGGTGATCCGGAGCGCGCCCAGGCGCACGCCCGGCACCTCGGTCCCCGCGCGCCGCAGGACCGTCCCGGCCGCCGCCTCCGTGATCCACGCGCCGTCGCGCGGGCCGCCCAGGGGGAGCAGTCTGCCGAGGTCCAGTTGCTGTCGTACTGCCTGCGTCCATCGGTCTGCCGTCATTGCTCCAGCCTGCCGTATTCACGGCGCGGGTCCGCGCAACCTCACTTAACGTGGTCGCAGGACTACGGAAGGACGCACGGCGATGACCGACATGGACCCGAGCCGGGAGCAGGCGCCCGGGGCAGAGACCGAGCCGTCGTCGGCGGCCCGGGGGCCCGTACGGCGGGGCGGCGGGGACCCCGGGACCCGGGGCAGGACCACCATCGCCGACGGGGTCGTGGAGAAGATCGCCGGGCTCGCCGCCCGCGACGTCGTGGGCGTCCACGCCATGGGCAGCGGGCTCAGCCGCACCATCGGGGCCGTGCGCGACCGGGTGCCCGGCGGCTCCAGGGCGGTGACGCGCGGGGTGAAGGCCGAGGTCGGTGAGGTGCAGACCGCGATCGACCTGGAGATCGTCGTCGACTACGGCGTGTCGATCGCGGACGTGGCGCGGGTCGTGCGGGAGAACGTGATCGCGGCCGTGGAGCGGATGACCGGCCTGGAGGTCGTCGAGGTCAACATCGCGGTGAGCGACGTCAAGCTCCCGGAGGACGAGGAGGAGGAACCGGAGCCCCGGATCCAGTGACGCCGCCTCACCCGGAGACCACGTAATGCACCACAATGGCAACGAATACACCTCAAAGGGCGCAAACGCCCGAACGCCCCGCACGGCTACGAGCTGAGGAGCGCACGATGAGCATGGCCGTGGTCGGCATGATCGCCGGAATGGCGCTGGCCTTCGCCGGGTACTTCGGCGGGTTCGGCGCGTTCGTACTGGTGGCGGCGCTGGGCGCCGTCGGGTTCGTCGTCGGCCGGTTCCTGGAGGGGGACCTCCAGGCCGGCGACCTCTTCCGCACCCGCGACCGGCGGCGGTGACGCCCGTGAACAGCGGCGCGAGTCCCGCCGGCGGCGGGGCGACCGTGAGCGGCGGCGCGAGGCCCGCCGGCGGTGGCGGGGGGTCCCTGAGCGGCGGCGCCGGGGCGCCCCCCGGCGCGGGCGCAACCGTCCCGGCGGGTGAGCGCGGGCGGACCACGATCGCCGACCGGGTGGTCGCGAAGGTCGCCGCACAGGCCGCCGGCGAGGCGCTCGGCAGGCTCCCGCGGGACGCGGCCCGCCCGAGCGCCACGGTCGTCGTCCGCCCCCAGGCCGCCGGCCCCGGAGCGCCGGGGAGGCCCGTCGACACCGCCCGGGTCCGCGTCCACCTCGAACTCGACTACCCCGGCGACATCGGCTCCCGGTGCGGGCGGGTGCGTCGTCAGGTCGTGGACCGGGTGGGCGCGTTGGTGGGGATGGAGGTTCCGGAGGTCGTCGTCCAGGTGGAGCGGCTGCATCTGGCGCCGGCGCACGCGGCACAGGGGAGGACGCGATGAGCAGCGAGCCCCAGGACTTCGAGGGCGGCACACAGAGGCCGCCGGTGATCGACGAGGACGACCGGGAGCCGGGCCGGGCGGCGCCGGCCGCCGACGAGCCCCGCACCGCACCCGACGCCGGGCACGGCAGGACGCACCGCTTCTGGTCGGCCCGCCGCGTCCCCGCGGCCGTCGTCGCCGCACTGCTGCTGGCCGCGGCCGGCCTCCTCCTCTACGACGTCGCCGCCGTCCGCGCCGGCCGGCCGGCCATGGCCTGGCGCCACGAGCTGGCCCGGCAACTCGCCGAACGGCCCCTGCACGACCCGTGGGTCCTGGCCGGCGCGGGCGTCGCCGCCGCCCTCGGCCTCTGGCTGCTCGTGCTCGCCGTCACCCCCGGACTGCGCGACGTCCTGCCGATGCGGCGCACGCACCCCGACGTCCGCGCCGGACTGCACCGGGGCGCCGCCGCGACGGTCCTGCGCGACCGGGCCATGGAGGTGTCCGGGGTGCAGTCGGTACGGGTGCGGATGCGCCGCCGTCGGGCCGACGTCCGCGCGGTGTCGCACTTCCGCGAACTGGACGACGTACGCGCCGACCTGGACGACGTGCTCGCCGACGCGGTCCGGGCGCTGGGCCTCGCCCGGCACCCCGCGCTGTCGGTGCACGTCCGGCGGCCCGGCCGGAAGGGGTGACCGCGGTGCTCGGGACCGTCAACCGCGTACTGCTCGGCGTCGTGGGACTGGCGCTGGTCGCGCTGGGCGGTGCGGTACTGGCCGTCGGGCTCGGTGCCGCAGCGCCGTCCTGGTGGATCCACGACAGCCGCGGCGACGTCCTGCTCGGCGACGCCGAGCGGACCCGGTGGCGGGACGCCGGCTGGTGGTGGCCGGCCGTCCTCGCCGTCCTCGCCGCCCTCGTCCTGCTGGCGCTGTGGTGGCTGATCGCGGTCCTGCGCCGGCGCCGGCCGGCCGAGGTGCTGGTCGACACCGGCGACGGCGAGGGCGCGCTGCTGCGCGGCCGGGCCCTGGCGGACGTGCTCACCGCCGAGGCGGGCGCCCTGGACGGCGTGGCCCGCGCCCAGGTCCGTCTGACGGGCCGGCGCAGTGCCCCCGCGGCCCGCGCCGGGCTCCTGCTGGAACCCCACGCGGACCCGGGGGAGGCGCTGCACCACCTGACCACCCGGGCCCTCGCCCACGCCCGCGCCTCGGCGGGCCTGGCGTCGCTGCCGGCCGAGGTGCGGCTGAAGGGCGTCAAGCACCGCGCGGAACGGGTCGGTTGACGGCCTCAGAAGCCGCGCCGGGCCCCACCGTCCACCGGCACCATGACACCGGTCAGGTACGACGCGGCCGGCGACAGCAGGAACGCCGCCGTACGCCCGAACTCCTGCGGCGTCCCGTACCGCCGCAGCGGGATCCGTGCCGCGCCGGCCGCCCGGGTGGCCTCCGGGTCCGCCGACAGCGCGTCCAGCTCCCGCACCCGGTCGGTGTCGATCCGCCCCGGCAGCAGGCCCACCACCCGTACGCCCCGCGGCCCCAGCTCGTCCGACAGTGACTTGGCGAACCCGGCCAGCCCCGGCCGCAGGCCGTTCGAGATGGTCAGCCCCGGAATCGGCTCGTACACCGACCCCGACAGCACGAACCCGATGACGCCCCCGGCCGCCAGCTCCGCGGCCGCCGCCCGCGCCAGCCGCACCGCGCCCAGGAACACCGACTCGAACGCGGCCTGCCACTGCTCGTCGCTGTTGTCGGCGACGAACCCGGCGGGCGGGCCGCCCACGCTCACGAGGATCCCGTCGAACCCGCCGAACCGTTCCCGCGCCGCGCCGATCAGCAGCGCGGCCGCGTCCGGATCGGCGTTGTCCACGGCCACCCCGTGGGCGTTCGGCCCCAGCTCCGCCGCCGCGCCGGCGACCCGCTCCGCGTCCCGTCCCGTGAGGACGACTTTCGCCCCGTCGGCCACCAGCTCGCGCGCGGCGGCGTTGCCCAGCCCGCGGGTGGCGCCGGTGACGACGTACACCCGGTCCCTCAGTCCAAGATCCATGGGCCCTATCCTGCCCCGTCGTCGCCGAACAGGGCGAGGGCCGTGCTCACCAGGCCGATGTGGCTGAACGCCTGCGGGAAGTTGCCGAGCTGGCGGCCGCCGACGGGGTCGTACTCCTCGGCCAGCAGCCCCACGTCGTTCGTCAGCCCCACCAGCCGCTCGAA
Source organism: Streptomyces cinereospinus (assembly GCF_042430725.1). Taxonomy (NCBI): domain Bacteria; kingdom Bacillati; phylum Actinomycetota; class Actinomycetes; order Kitasatosporales; family Streptomycetaceae; genus Streptomyces; species Streptomyces cinereospinus. The sequence continues at coordinate 3,975 of NZ_JBHMCY010000057.1, forward strand.
CAGTTCGCGGGCCTCCTTCCGGCGGCCCGTCATGTGCAGCGCGTCCGCCAGCCAGAAGGAGCACACCAGGAAGGTGCCCTCCCCGCCGGGCAGTCCGTCCACGGCCGTGCGGTCGGCGCTGTAGCGGTGCAGGAAGCCCTCCTGGCACAGCTCGGCGCGGACCGCCTCGACGGTGCCGCGCACGCGCGGGTCGTCGGGCGGCAGGAAGCCCACCCGCGGGATGAGCAGCGTGGCGGCGTCGAGTTCGCGGGAGCCGTAGTACTGGGTGAAGGTGTTCCGCTCGGGGTCGTAGCCCCGCTCGCACACCTCCCGGTGCACCTCCTCGCGCATCGCGCGCCAGCCGTGCAGGTCGCCTCCGAGTTCCGGGTACCGCTCCAGGGTGCGCACCGCGCGGTCGGCGGCCACCCACACCATCACCTTGGAGTGCACGAAGTGCCGGCGGCCGCCGCGCACCTCCCACACCCCCTCGTCCGGCTGCCGCCACGCCGACCGCAGCCACTCCAGCAGGGCGCACTGCAACTGCCACATCAGCGGTTTGACGGTCATTCCCGCGGTCCGCGCCAGCGACAGCGAGTCCATCACCTGCCCGTACACGTCCAGTTGCAACTGCCGTACGGCGTCGTTGCCGATCCGGACCGGGGCGGAACCGGCGAAGCCGCGCAGCCAGGGCAGCGCGGACTCGGGCAGCCGCCGCTCACCGGCCAGCCCGTACATGATCTGCAATCGCGCCGGGTCGCCCGCGACCGCGCGCACCAGCCAGTCACGCCAGGCCTCGGCCTCCTCGTGGTAGCCGGCCGCCAGCAGCGCGCCCAGGGTGAGCGTGGAGTCGCGCAGCCAGCAGTAGCGGTAGTCCCAGTTGCGCACGCCGCCGATCTCCTCCGGCAGCGAGGTGGTGGGGGCCGCCACGATCCCGCCGGTCGGCGCGTAGGTGAGGGCCTTGAGGGTGATCAGCGAGCGCAGCACGGTGTCCTTGTGCGGGCCGTCGTAGCGGCACCGTGCCGACCAGGCCTGCCAGTCCGCCACGCTGTGGCGCAGCGCCTCGTGGGGGTCGACGAGGGGCGGGCGCGGCTCGTGGGAGGGGTGCCAGGTGAGCACGAACGCGACCTTCTCGCCCGCGCCGACCGTGAACTCCGAGCGGGTGCTGAGGTCCTCGCCCCAGGTCCGCACGGGCGGCTCGCTGCGCAGCCACACCGAGTCCGGGCCGGCGACGGCCACCCGGTGGCCGTCGGACCGGCGCACCCACGGCACGATCGAGCCGTAGTCGAAGCGCAGCCGGAGCGTGCTGCGGACGGTGACGCGGCCGCTGCGGCCCTCCACGATCCGGATCAGGTCGGGGGCGCGGTCGCGCTGCGGCATCAGGTCGGTGACCCGGACCGAGCCCTCGGGGGTGTCCCACTCGGTGTCCAGGACCAGGGTGCCGGGACGGTAGGCGCGCCGGGTGCAGAGGCGATGGGTGCCGCCGGCGTCCTCCGCGCCCGCGGGGGCGATCCGCCAGTGCCCGTTCTGCTCGTCGCCGAGCAGCCGGGCGAAGCAGGCGGCCGAGTCGAAGCGGGGCAGGCACAGCCAGTCGACGGAGCCGTCCCTGCCGACCAGCGCGGCGGTCTGTTCGTCGCCGATGAGGGCGTAGTCCTCGATGCGGCTCTTGGCGATGTCCTCGGCGGAGATCCTGGTGGGCGGATGCACGGAGTGCGGGTTCCCGGAGGACCGGCCGGGCAATCCGGGGCAGGGGCGCGGGTGCGAGTGCGGGCGAGCGGACCTACACCGGCGCCGGCGCCGTCTCCTCCCGCCGCTGACCGGCCGCCGCCTGGGCGCGGTCCCGGGCCTCGCGGCGGACCAGGATCACCCAGCCGGCCGGGACGCCCGCGGCGAACAGCCACCACTGGACGGCGTACGCCATGTGGTTGCCGATGCTGTCGTGGTCCGGGGCCGGGATCGGCTCGGGCGTGTCGCCCGTGGGCCCGGGCGCGGTCAGTTCGACGTACCCGCCGAGGACCGGCCTGCCGAGGCGCTCCGCCTCCTGCCCGCTGTCGATCAGCATGATCTGGCGGTCGGGCAGCCCCCGCACGTCCTTGATCCCGCTCTCGGCGGTGGTCTGGTCGGGCATCAGCCGTCCGGTGACGGTGAGCTCCCCCCGCGGCGGCGCCGGGATCCTCGGGAACGCCGTCTGGCTCAGCCCGTCGGAGGGCACCCACCCCCGGTTGACCAGCAGGACCCGGCCGTCGTCGAGGACGAACGGGGTGAGCACGTGGTACCCGACCTCGTCGTCGGCGTTGGTGCGGCGGCGCACGACGACCTCGTGCGCGGTGTCGAAACGGCCCTGTGCGGTCACCCGCCGGTACAGGTCGGCCTTCTCGACCCCGGCCCCGGGCGCGGTCAGCGTCTCGGCCGGGACGGGCTTGGCGGCCAGCGACTCGGCGATCACGTTGTTCAGCGCGACCCTGCGTTCGTGCCGGTGCAGCTGCCAGAAGCCCAGCTCGACCATGGTCGGGACGAGCGCGAGGACGACGAGGGTGAGGATCACCCACTGCCGGGACAACAGGAAGCGGTACACCCCACGACCGTACATCTCGGGCCGTGGGGTGCGACGTGTGGGGGTGCGGGACGCCCTCCCGGGCCCGGCGGTGCGGGATGCCGCCCCTGCCGGACCCGGCGGTGCGGGACGCCCCCGGGCTCAGACGCGGTCGACGATGCCCACCCTCCCCTCCGCGCGGGCGCAGTGGGCACCGCAGTACCAGTGGCCCTCGACCTCGACGCCCTGCCCGATGATCTGCACCCGGCAGTGCTCGCAGATGGGTGCCATGCGGTGGATCGCGCAGGCGAAGCAGTCGAAGACGTGCACCGCGCCCTGCGCATGGACTTCGAAGGACATTCCGTAGTTGTTGCCGCAAACCTCGCAAGTCGCCATGGGCCACAGGGTGAGCGCTCCGTCCGGCGCGGGCGAGCGGGCGCCGGGCGAGTCGCGCGCCAATCACCCGTCCGTACGGTCAGGCCTCCGACGCCGGTTCCACATCGCCCAGGAGCTGCCCGAAGGCCGCCTCGTCCACCACCGGTGTGCCGTACTGCCGGGCCTTGAGGACCTTGGAGGTGCCCGAGTCCGGGTCGTTGGTGACCAGCAGGCTGGTCAGCCGGGACAGGCTGGTGGCGACATGCAGCCCCGCCTCCACGGCGCGGTCCTCCAGCAGCTCGCGTTCGACGGAGGTGTCCCCCGAGAAGGCGATCCGCATACCCTGCTTGAGCCGTTCGCCCTCTTCGTACCGCCCGGGGTTCGGGTACGGGCAGGCGGGCCTCCTGCGTGACGGACGCCAGCCGCCCGGCCGGTAGCCGCCGCTTCCGCCGGCCTGCTGCCCGATCCGGGCGGCGGGCCGCTCCACCCACTCGGTCAGCGGCCGGCACTCGTGCAGCGGCAGCCGCAGACCCCCCTCGGCCGCCGCCCTGAGACTGGGGCGGAACGCCTCCGCCAGCACGCGCGCGTCGTCCAGCGCGTGGTGCGCCCGCCGCTGCACGACGCCGAAGTGCGCGGCGAGCGACTCCAGCTTGTGGTTGGGCAGCGGAAGCTCCAGCGCCTTGGACAGGGCGATGGTGCACAGCCGCTGACGCACCGGCGCCTCGCGCCGCACGCGCGCGTACTCGCGGGCGATCATCTGCCAGTCGAACACCGCGTTGTGCGCGACGAGCACCCGGCCCGCCAGCCGGGCCGCGAACTCCTCGGCGATGTCCGCGAAGAGCGGCGCCCCTTCCAGCGCCTCGCTCGTCAGGCCGTGGATCCACACCGGGCCCGGGTCGCGCTCCGGGTCGACCAGCGTGTACCAGTGGTCCTCGACCTCGCCGTGCCCGTCCAGCCGGTAGACCGCCGCGGAGATGATGCGGTCGTCCCGGGCCAGGCCGGTGGTCTCCACGTCAACGACCGCGTATCCCTGCGGATACGCGGCCGGCCAGGCGGTCGGCGAGGACGCTGCGGTCGTACGGTCTTCGAGCATGGTCACCGAGGATACGGGCCGGGACTGACAGCGCCCGTCCCCAGGTGCGCCGAACGGGGGCCGCGGCGCGGGCGGCCTGCGCCGTCCCGGCCCGCATGGCCGGCCGGCCGCCACGGGGGAGGCAGCCGGGACATGGGCGAGAGTCGTCAGGCGTTGATCACCGAGGTCCCCGAGGACGAACTCGCCGACGTCCTCACCGATGTGAGCGACACCGTCAGCCGGGACGTCGAACTGCTGACGGAGGCGCCGCACTCCTCCGGGTACGGCGTCGAGGTCGTCGGGGCCACCCCCGACGACCCGGCCCAGCGCCCTCGTATCCGAAGCGCCGTCAGCCGCGTCTGCGCGACGGCGCCGGAGGAGGCGTTGACCGACCGGCGGCCCCGCGGCGCCCCCATGCCGCCGCGCAGGTCCTGCTGACCCGGGGCACGCTCGCCGGACGGCGGCGCGCCGGGACGGTCCGCCGGGAGCGAGCCGCCCGGCTGCCGTGAACGCGGCCGGGCCGGGCGGACGGCCCGCCCGGCCCGGCGCGCTCCACGCGTCGCGCGCTACCTGGTCACCGCGTCCAGCGCGTCCGCCGTGCCCCGGCCGTAGAAGCCGTTGCGGTTCTTCGGCCCCTCGCACACCGCGTCGACCTCGCCGTCACCGTCGATGTCGTACGGGTCGGTGCACGCCGTGGCGTCCGCCTGGGCGTACAGCAGCGCCTTCACCAGAGCGGGCGGGGCGTACGGGTGCGTCGACCTGATCAGGGCGGCGACGCCCGCGACGTGCGGCGAGGCCATCGACGTACCCGCCATGTAGCCCCACCTGCCGCCGGGCAGCGTACCCAGGATCAGGCCGCTGGTCGCGGGCGGCTGCGGCGGCTGGTTCGCCGTCGAGTCGCCGCCGGGCGCGGCGATGTCGACGACGCCCAGGCCGTGGTTGGAGAAGGACGACTTCAGGCCCTTGGCGCCGGTCGCCGCCACCGTCACGACGCCCGGCAGCTGGGTCGGTATGTCGGAGCACTCGGACGGGTCGACCACCCGCTCGGCGGGCGTGGAGTCGTTGGGGGAGACCGGGTCGGTGAGCCGGCCGGCCGCCAGGTCGTAGTTCTCGTTGCCGGCCGCGGCGACGTTGACCGCGCCCTTCCGCTCGGCGTACCGCGAGGCCCGGGTGACGGCCTCCACGAGCGCCTTCTGGTCGGGGTCGTCGGTGCAGTTGAAGTACCAGGGGTCGGTGTAGTAGCTGTTGTTGGTGACGTCCACACCGTGTTCGGCGGCCCACACGAAGCCGCAGACGACGGCCTCGGTGTAGAAGTAGCCGGCGGGGGTCGACACCTTGATGCCGGACACCTTCACGCCCGGCGCGACGCCCGTCATGCCGACGCCGTTCTTGGCGGCCGCGATCTCCCCGGCCACGTGCGTGCCGTGCGGGCTCTCCGTCGCGCCGGGCCGCCAGGCGCCCTCCGCGGTGTCCGGCTTGCCGGTGACGCAGTCGACGGACGCCTCGCGGTCGAAGTTCGGAGCGATGTCCGGGTGGGTGTCGTCCACCCCGGTGTCGATGACGGCGACGGTCACCCGGTCGCTGCCGAGCGACTTCTCGTGCGCCCGGTCCGCCTTGATGGCGGGCAGGTCCCACTGGAGCGGCTGGAGCGGGTCCTGTCCCTCGGCGGCGTCCACCGCCGCCAGGTCGTCGGCCGTGAGCACCTCGGGCGTGCCCATGTCGGTGGTCGACCGCGCGGGCAGCGGCGCCGTCCGGGTGGCACCGACCGACTGCACCCCGCGTACCGTCCTGACGGCCGTGGCGAAGCCGGGGTCGGCCGAGTGCACGACGATCACACCGATCTGGTCGTACGCCATGACGACCGTCCCGCCGGCCTCGGCGATCGCCTTCTTCACCTGCGCCGGCGCGCCGTGTCCGGGGCCGACGTTGACGACGTAGCTGAGCGAGGTCGCGTCGGCGGCCACCGGGGCGGCGGGCTGCGCCGCGGACGCCGTGCCGTTCGGCAGGAACGCCAGGGCCGTCGCCATGGCCGTTCCGACCGGGAACACCAGGGCACGGCGGAGGCGGGGGTGAGGCACTGTCATGGTCTGCGCATCTCCAGTTCGTTTCGCGGACGGCGGTACGCGTGGACCGTGCGGGAGGTTCGGGCGGGCGGCGCGGCCGGTGCTCCGGCCGCGCCGCGCCGCGCCGTGAGCGACTACTCGACCGCGCGCAGCGCGTCGACGATGCCGTGTCCGTAGAAACCGTTGACGCGGGTGCCGCCCTCGCACACCGCGTCCTGCGTGCCGTCACCGTTCTGGTCGTACGACTCCGGGCAGGCCGTCTCGTCCGCCTGCGCCTTGAGCAGCGCCTGGAGCTGCGCCGGGGTCGCCCACGGGTGCCCGGACTTCAGCAGCGCGGCGACGCCCGCGGCGTGCGGCGAGGCCATCGAGGTGCCCTGGAGGAAGGCGTACTGGTTGTTCGGCATGGTCGACAGGATGCGGCCGTTCTTCGACGGCGTGTCCGGGATCTGGTAGAGCCGGTCGCCGCCCGGCGCCGCGACGTCGACGACGCCGTTGCCGTACGAGGAGTAGTACGACTTGAGGTTCTGCACGCCCGTGGCGCTGACCGTGACGATCCCCGGAAGCTGCGTCGGCACGTCGAAGCACTCGTGCGGGTCGACGGTGCGCTCGACCGGGGTGGAGTCGTCGGGGCTGCTGTCGTCGACGATGGCGTCGGCGTCCAGGTCGTGGTTGGAGTTGCCCGCCGACGCCAGGTGCAGGGTGCCCTTCCGCTGGGCGTACAGCTGGGCCCGGTTGACCGCGTCGACGATCGCCCGCTGGTCCGGGTCGTCCATGCAGTTGTACAGCCACGGGTCGACGTAGTAGCTGTTGTTCGTGATCTCGACGCCGTGGTCGGCCGCGAAGACGAACGCGCAGACCACGCTCTCCGGGTAGAACAGCCCGTTGTGCGGGTCGCTCACCTTGATGCTGGAGACCTGCACGCCCGGTGCCACGCCGGCCACGCCGATGTCGTTGCGGGCCGCCGCGATCTCCCCGGCGACGTGCGTGCCGTGGTAGTCGTCCGCGGTGTACGGCCGCCAGGCGCCCTCGCTGGTGTCGGCGACGCCGCCGACGCAGTTGGCGGACTGGCTCGCGGAGAAGTTCGGGGCGAGGTCCGGGTGGGTGTCGTCGACGCCGGTGTCGATCACGGCGACGGTGACGTCGCGGCTGCCCGGGTCGATCTGCGCGGCCTTGTCGGCGCCGATCGCCCGCAGGTCCCACTGGTCGGCCTCGAGGGGCTCGCTGCCGGCGGTGGCGGCCGCCTCCACCTTCGCGGCCTCGGCGGCGGTCAGGTAGTCGGCCGCGTCCTGCTCCGTGGTCCCCGCGGAGACCAGCGGCGCGGTGCGGGTGGCACCCGCCGACTGCACGCCGCGGGCCTCCCGTATCAGCGCGCCGAAGTCCGGGTTCGCCGAGTGCACGACGATCACGCCGATCTTGTCGTACGTCGTCACGACGGTGCCGCCGGCCGCGGCGATCGCCTGCCGCACCGACGCGATGGTGTGACGGTCCGTCCGGGTGTTGACGACGTACGCCAGCTCGGGCGCGTCCGCCGACGGGGCGGTGGTCTCCGCGCGCGGGGCGGCCGTGGCGGCCGCCGGCAGGAAGCCGAGCGAGGCGGTCAGCGACAGCACGACGGGCACGGCGAGGGCGAGCCGGCGTCTGGCACGCAGATGAGCCATGGGGTCTCCACTTCATCCGGAAAACGAAACCGGCCCGAGACACAGGTGGTGCTCGGGCAGGTACATGACGGGTGGTGCAGGGCGAAGCTATCTCCCGACCTCGCGGGCCAGCAATCACTTCCGACGACGACTTCGAGGTTTTCCGGCGGCGGCCGCCGAAAGAACTCGGGGCGGTTGAACCGGTTCTCGCGTGGCGCCGTGACGTTGAGCAGGGAGCCGAGCACCATACGAGGCCCCCTGTCGGATCACGCACCCGGCCACTACCATCGCCGCCCGGCGCACGTGATCCACATCACTGCCATCAGCACAGCATCCGCAACGCGAGGAGACTCCGTGGCCACCGACGCACCGCCCCCCGCGAAGACAGAACACAAGCTCCCCTCGACCGAGGAGTTCGTCGAGGTGCAGAACAGCGCGGAGTTCGGTGAACTGCGCCGCTCCCACCGCTCCTTCGCCTTCCCCCTGACGGTCGGCTTCATCGCCTGGTACCTGCTGTACGTCCTGCTGTCCAACTACGCGGGCGGCTTCATGGGCACCGAGCTCTTCGGCAACATCAACGTCGCCCTGGTCCTCGGCGTCGCCCAGTTCATCACCACGTTCCTCATCGCCTGGTGGTACTCGCGGCACGCCGCCGCGCAGCTCGACCCCAAGGCGGAGGCCATCAAGTCCCGGATGGAGGGCGGCGCATGAGCCCCGTACAGCACACCGTTCTCGCGGCCAACGAGGCCAGCGAGCACCGCCCGCTCATCATCACGCTGTTCGCCCTGTTCGTCGTCGCCACCCTGTTCATCACCGTCTGGGCGGGCCGGCAGACCAAGGACGCGGCCGACTTCTACGCGGGAGGCCGTCAGTTCAGCGCCTTCCAGAACGGGCTCGCGGTCTCCGGCGACTACATGTCGGCCGCCTCGTTCCTCGGCATCGCCGGCGCGATCGCCCTGTTCGGGTACGACGGCTTCCTGTACTCCATCGGCTTCCTGGTCGCCTGGCTGGTCGCCCTGCTCCTGGTGGCCGAGCCGCTGCGCAACTCCGGCCGGTACACCATGGGCGACGTCCTCGCCTACCGGATGCGCCAGCGGCCGGTGCGCACCGCGGCCGGCACCTCCACGATCGTCGTGTCGATCTTCTACCTGCTGGCCCAGATGGCGGGCGCGGGCGTCCTCGTCTCGCTGCTCCTCGGCATCACCTCGGACGCCGGCAAGATCGCGATCGTCGCGCTGGTCGGCCTGCTGATGATCGTCTACGTCTCCATCGGCGGCATGAAGGGCACCACCTGGGTCCAGATGATCAAGGCCGTGCTGCTGATCGGCGGCACCATCCTGATCACCTTCCTGGTGCTGCTGAAGTTCGACTTCAACGTCTCCGACCTGCTCGGCACCGCGGCCGAGAACAGCGGCAAGGGGGCCGCGTTCCTGGAGCCCGGCCTGCAGTACGGCGCCACCGGCACCTCCAAGCTGGACTTCATCTCCCTCGGCATCGCCCTGGTGCTCGGCACCGCCGGTCTGCCGCACATCCTGATCCGCTTCTACACCGTCCCCAACGCCAAGGCCGCCCGGAAGTCGGTCAACTGGGCGATCGGCATCATCGGCGCCTTCTACCTGATGACCATCGCCCTCGGCTTCGGCGCCGCCGCGCTGATCTCCCAGGACGAGATCATCGCCTCCAACCCCTCCGGCAACACCGCGGCGCCGCTGCTCGCCCTGCACCTGGGCGGCACCGACTCGACCTGGGGCGCGATCCTGCTGGCCACCATCTCGGCGGTGGCCTTCGCCACGATCCTCGCCGTGGTCGCCGGCCTCACCCTGGCCTCGTCGTCCTCCTTCGCGCACGACATCTACGCCAACGTCATCCGCAAGGGGCAGGCCACCGGCGCCGAGGAGGTGCGGGCGGCCCGCTGGGCGACCGTCTTCATCGGCGTCGTCTCCATCGGCCTCGGCGCCCTGGCCCGCGACCTCAACGTGGCCGGCCTGGTGGCCCTGGCCTTCGCGGTGGCCGCCTCCGCCAACCTGCCGACCATCCTCTACAGCCTGTTCTGGAAGCGGTTCACCACCCAGGGCGCGCTGTGGTCGATCTACGGCGGTCTGATCGTCGCCGTCGGCCTGGTGCTGTTCTCGCCCGTGGTCTCCGGCGACCCCAAGGCGATGTTCCCCGGCGTGGACTTCGCCTGGTTCCCGCTGAAGAACCCGGGCATCATCTCCATCCCGTTCGGCTTCCTGATGGGCTGGCTCGGCACCGTCCTGTCGAAGGAGCAGCCGGACACCGGCAAGTACGCCGAGCTGGAGGTCCGGTCCCTGACCGGCACCGGCGCCCACTGAGCACGCCCGCGCACGCGACGGCCGCGTCGGGGGGGACTGGACTCCTGCGGGTCCCCGCGACGCGGCCGCGTCCCACCTCGTGGGACCAGGCCTTAGGCGTTGTCGGCGGGGTCACGTAGGCTCGCAGGTGTCGGAGAAGGATGCTCCGCTGCGCGTGATCCACCACGAGGGAGGGGGCCACGTCATGCTCATCGACACCTACGGCCGGGTCGCCACCGACCTGAGGGTCTCGCTGACCGACCGCTGCAACCTGCGCTGCACGTACTGCATGCCCGAGGAGGGCCTGCAGTGGCTGGCCAAGCCCGACCTGCTCACGGACGACGAGATCGTCCGGCTGATCGGCATAGCGGTCACCTCCCTCGGCATCGAGGAGGTCCGGTTCACCGGCGGCGAGCCCCTGCTCCGCCCCGGCCTGGCCGGCATCGTCGAGCGCGTCGCCGCCTTGGAGCCCCGCCCCCAGATGTCCCTCACCACCAACGGCATCGGCCTCAAGCGCACGGCGGCGGCCCTGAAGGCGGCCGGCCTGGACCGGGTGAACGTCTCGCTGGACACCCTCCGCCCCGACGTGTTCAAGGCCCTCACCCGACGGGACCGGCACCAGGACGTCATCGACGGCCTGCGCGCCGCCCGCGAGGCGGACCTGACCCCGGTCAAGATCAACTCGGTGCTGATGCCGGGCCTGAACGACGACGAGGCCCCCGACCTGCTGGCCTGGGCCGTCGAGCACGACTACGAGCTGCGCTTCATCGAGCAGATGCCCCTGGACGCCCAGCACGGCTGGAAGCGCGACGGCATGATCACCGCGGGCGACATCCTGGCCTCCCTGCGCACCCGCTTCGACCTCACCCCCGAGGGCGACGAGGCCCGCGGCTCGGCCCCGGCCGAACGCTGGCTGGTGGACGGCGGCCCGCACCGCGTCGGCGTCATCGCCTCCGTCACCCGCCCGTTCTGCGCGGCCTGCGACCGCACCCGGCTCACGGCCGACGGCCAGATACGCAGCTGCCTGTTCGCCACCGAGGAGACCGATCTGCGCACCGCCCTCCGCTCGGGCGCCCCCGACGAGGAGATCGCCCGCATCTGGCGCCTGGCGATGTGGGGCAAGAAGGCGGGCGCGGGCCTGGACGACCCGGCCTTCGTACAGCCGGACCGGCCGATGTCGGCGATCGGCGGCTAGACGAGCAGGCACCCCTAGGGGGCGGCCTCCTGCCAGTCGCCGAACTTCACCACGTCCTTCAGGAACCCCCGCACCCCGAGGAACTGCGACAGGTGCTCGCGGTGCTCCTCGCACGCGAGCCACGTCTTGCGCCGCTCCGGCGTGTGGATCTTCGGGTTGTTCCACGCCAGCACCCACACGGCGGCGGCGCGGCAGCCCTTCGCGGAACAGATCGGGGTCTCGTCACTCACAGGTTCGTCTCACCACTGCGCGGAAAAGGCGACGCCGAGCAGCCACGGGGGGAGCTGCCCGGCGTCGGTCCGTCGCTCCGACGGGGGATGCGGAGCGCTTAGGAAGTATGTCACGGGTCCCCGGGCGGCGGGCACCTGAACAACACGATTGACACGAGCTTTTCCCGACCTGGTGGGAAAGGTTCGACACGTCCTCGACGCGCCCTCCATACGTCCTCCACGCAGCGGGATCACGTTCTCTGTCCGCGCCGTTCCCGCGCCGCGTCGCCCGCTCCGTCCTCCGCCGTCGACTCCGCCGGGCCGGCGTCACCGGCACGCGGCGGCGCGTTCTGTCCCGCCGCCGTCAGCGCGGGCGGCACCACCGCCGGGGGCGGCACGGCCACGAACGTCGACGGCAGCGAGGGCGCGTTCTCCCGCCCGGCGTTGGCGACCACCACGGCGATGTAGGGCAGCACCGCGCCGAGCACCAGCGCCACGATCGCGACGTGCCGTTCGACGTTCCACAGGGTGGCCGCGAGGATCACCGACAGCGTGCGGACCGACATCGAGATGACATACCGCCGCTGCCGGGCGCGGACGTCGTCCTGGAGGCCCTGCCGGGCACCGGTGATCCGGAAAACCTGGCCCTTGCCGCCGCCGTGCCTGTTCCGCATCACATTCCACCACCCGCCCGCTCAGGACTCTGCCCGCCCGTCCCCGGCCCACCACCCGGCCGGGACCGGCACCGGACAGCTTCCACGGTACGCCGAGCCCGCGCCGCCCACGAGACCGGGTCCCCGCACGGCCCGGTCGAACGCCGCCGGAGGGTCCCGCCTACGGCCGTACCCGACATGCGCCGTACGGCGCACGGGCCGAGACTGGGCGTAACGCTCGCGTCGAGCCGTACGAGGAGGCAGCCATGGGCTGGTTGTGGGCGATCATCGTGGGATTCGTGCTGGGGCTCATCGCCAAGGCCGTCATCCCCGGCAAGCAGCACGTTCCGCTGTGGCTGACCACCATCCTGGGCATGATCGGCGCCATCGCGGGCAACGCCATCGCCCGGGGCTTCGGGGTCGCCGAGACGCCCGGCATCGACTGGAGCCGGCACATCTTCCAGCTCGTGGCCGCGATCATCCTCGTCTTCCTGGGCGACATGGCGTACATGCAGCTCAGGGGCGGCCGACGGCGCGCCTGACGGCCCGCGCCGCGCGAGCGGGGCGGGCCCCCGGCACCGGAGACACCACCCCGCTGCGCGCGCGGGTCAGGCGCTCGTGACCTCGACCGCCGCCAGGTTCCTCTTGCCGCGGCGCAGCACCAGCCAGCGTCCGTGCAGCAGATCCGCCGCGGCCGGAACGGCGTCCTCGGAGTCGACCTTCACGTTGTTCACGTAGGCACCGCCCTCCTTGACCGTGCGGCGCGCGGCCGACTTGCTGGGCGCCAGACCGACCTCGGCGAACAGGTCCACCACCGGCGCCGGCGCGGCGACGCGGACGTGCGGCACCTCGGACAGGGCCGCCGCCAGCGTCCGCTCGTCCAGCTCCGCCAGCTCACCCTGGCCGAACAGGGCCCTGGACGCGGCGATCACGGCGGCCGTCTGGTCGGCACCGTGCACCAGCGTCGTCAGCTCCTCGGCCAGCGCGCGCTGCGCCGCGCGCGCCTGCGGCCGCTCCTGCGTCTGCCGCTCCAGCTCCTCCAGCTCCGCGCGGGACCTGAAGGACAGGATCCGCGTGTACGCCGAGATGTCCCGGTCGTCCACGTTCAGCCAGAACTGGTAGAACGCGTACGGCGTCGTCATCTCCGGGTCGAGCCAGACGGCGCCGCCCTCGGTCTTGCCGAACTTGGTGCCGTCCGCCTTGGTCATCAACGGCGTCGCCAGCGCGTGCACCTGCGCGTGCGGCTCCAGCCGGTGGATCAGGTCCAGGCCCGCCGTGAGGTTGCCCCACTGGTCGCTGCCGCCCTGCTGGAGGGTGCAGCCGTACCGCCGGTAGAGCTGGAGGAAGTCCATGCCCTGCAGCAACTGGTAGCTGAACTCGGTGTAGCTGATGCCCTCGGAGGACTCCAGGCGCCGGGCGACGGAGTCCTTCGTCAGCATCTTGTTGACGCGGAAGTGCTTGCCGATGTCCCGCAGGAACTCGATCGCGGAGAGGCCCTCCGTCCAGTCGAGGTTGTTGACCATCACGGCCGCGTTCTCGCCCTCGAAGGACAGGAACGGCTCGATCTGGCGGCGCAGCTTCTGCACCCAGCCGGAGACCGTCCCCGGGTCGTTCAGCGTGCGCTCCGCCGTGGGGCGGGGGTCGCCGATCAGGCCCGTCGCACCGCCCACCAGCGCCAGCGGCCGGTGGCCGGCCTGCTGGAGCCGGCGCACGGTGAGCACCTGCACCAGGTGCCCCACGTGCAGGGACGGCGCGGTCGGGTCGAAGCCGCAATAGAACGTGACGGGACCGTCCGCGAGCGCCTTGCGCAATGCCTCCTCGTCGGTGGAGAGGGCGAACAGCCCACGCCACTTGAGCTCGTCGACGATGTCCGTCACGGTTCTCGTGTCTCCTCGATGATCTTCGGGCGGCCGGGTGACCGCCGCCTACGAGGTTATACGCCCCGGCTGACAGAGCTCATGTTGAAATCGGGGATGCGCAGCGGCGGCATCGCCGCCCTGGTGAACCAGTCGCTCCACTCCCTGGGCAGCGTCTTCTCCGTACGCCCGGCCTCGGCGGCCCGGCCCAGCAGCCCGACCGGCGACTCGTTGAACCGGAAGTTGTTCACCTCACCGGTGACCTCGCCGTTCTCGACCAGGTAGACGCCGTCCCGGGTCAGGCCGGTCAGCAGCAGCGTCGCCGGGTCGACCTCGCGGATGTACCACAGGCAGGTCAGCAGCAGCCCGCGCCCGGTGCTCGCGACCATCTCGTCCAGCGAGCGGTCCGTGCCGCCGTCGAGGACCAGGTTGTCGATGCCCGGCGCCAGCGGCAGCCCGGTCATGCCCGCGCTGTGCCGGCTGGTGAGCAGGTGCTTCAGCTCGCCCTCGGCCACCCACTCCGTGGGCGTCAGCGGCAGACCGTTGTCGAAGACCGACGCGTCGCCCCCGGAGGAGTGCGCCAGCACGAACGGCGCGGACTCAAGACCCGGCTCGTGCGGGTCGCTGCGCAGCGTCAGCGGCAGCCCGGTGAGCCGCTCGCCCACGCGCGTGCCGCCGCCCGGCTTGGAGAACACCGTCCGGCCCTCCGCCGCGTCCCGGCCCGACGCCGACCACATCTGGTAGATCAGCAGGTCCGCGACGGCGGTCGGCGGCAGCAGCGTCTCGTACCGCCCGGCGGGCAGCTCCACGCGCCGCTCGGCCCAGCCGAGGCGGACGGCCAGCTCGGCGTCGAGCGCCGCCGGGTCGACGTCCTCGAAGTCCCGGGTGGAGCGGCCCGCCCACGCCGAGCGGGTGCGGTCCGGCGACTTGGCGTTCAGCTCCAGCGTCCCGTTCGGCTGGTCGTGCCGCAGCCGCAGCCCGGCCGACGTGCCCAGGTAGCTGGACGTCAGCTCGTGGTTGGCGAAGCCGTACAGCTCGCGGCCGCCCGCCCGCGCGCGGGCGAACGCCTCGCCCAGCGCCGGCGCGAAGTCGGCGAACACCGCCGACGAGGTCTCGGCGGGCGCGTCCGCGAAGCCGGGCGACTCCGGTACGCCCGTCACCAGCGGCTGCGCGTCCTCGGCGGGCCCGGCGCCCCGCGCGGCGGCCTCCGCCGCCCGCACCAGCGGCTCCAGCTCGTCCACGGTCACCGCGGACCGCGACACCACCCCCGACGCCGTGCCCTCTTGGCCGTCGACGGTCGCGACGACGGTGAGGGTCCGCCCGCGCGTGACGCCGTTGGTGGTCAGCGCGTTGCCCGCCCAGCGCAGGTTGGCGGTGGAGTGCTCGTCGGCGATCACGACACAGCCGTCGGCCCGGGACAGCTCCAGGGCGCGTTCGACGATCTCGTGCGGCTTGTTCGTCGCGGCGCTCATCGACCGCCCTCCTGCGTGGTGTTGAGGATGTTGACGCCCCGGAACAGGGCCGAGGGGCAACCGTGCGACACGGCCGCGACCTGGCCCGGCTGGGCCTTGCCGCAGTTGAAGGCGCCGCCCAGGACGTACGTCTGGGGGCCGCCGACGGCCGCCAGGGAACCCCAGAAGTCGGTCGTCGTCGCCTGGTAGGCGACGTCCCGCAGCTGCCCGGCGAGCCGCCCGTTCTCGATCCGGAAGAACCGCTGACCGGTGAACTGGAAGTTCATCGCAGGGTCAGGGGGCGTACCTCTGTGATCGGCGTTTGTGCAGGTCAAGCGGCTATTCACGGTCTGCCCTCAATCCCTGATCATACGGGCTGCAATCGGACATTACGGGGTCTGGTGATGACTTGGTGTCGACCTCTGCGGCCTGTTCCGGGATGCCTTGAGCAGGCACCGGGAGGTGGGGTTGGATCAGTGCAGAGACTACCTACCGACTGCACGCGCCGGGACTGCTGTTCGCTCCACCAAGTGCGGATGTAGACCCCATCTGACCAGGTGGTCTGAAGATCGCCAGGTCGTTGGCGGTGCAGAAGTCTCGGGGGCATCTCCGCTCCTGGTGGAGCCGAGTACGGTAAAGTTCTTCTTGTCGAGTCGGGTCTGCTACTAGATGGACGGACCTGACGACAACGACACCGAAGGGTCCGACCCGGGCTGCATCCCGAATCAGACCCTCCAGCGCGGTTCACGAGCCCGGTCGCGTACCAGTCGACCGGGCTTGCTGCGTACAGCGCCCGTGCGACCGTCTCGTGTGTGAGGCACTACTGCGTGAACTGCCCCACCGTGGCGATGATCGCCACGACCAGCCCCACTGCCGCTAGGCAGATCTGCCACCTCTCGGCGCCGGTCCACCTTCGCCTGCGAGGCTTCATATCGTGTTGATCAATCACTACTCCTCCTTGCTCCTCCAGCAGTCCCACTGACGGCTGTCAGCGGACCTGCCGTGAGGAGCTCGGCGAGTCCCCACAGATTACAAGGCGCCACCCCGTGCAGTGCACCTGAACTGCATGATTGATCTGAGCATTTCTTGAGCTTCGTGCGGAGTGACTCGTTCCGTGGGCGAGGATGACGAGTGCCAAAGGCCCGCCCGGACGCCTCGCTGACGCCGTACGCTCGCATCATGAGTGCCGACATGGGCAAGCGGCTTCAAGACGTACGCAAGCGACGTGGCATGAGCCAGCGTCAGCTGGCGAGTGAGTCCGGCGTGTCCCTCTCCTTGATCCGAAAGCTGGAGCAGGCAGAGCGCGGTGACACACGTCTGGAGACCGCGCGGCAGTTGGCACAGGCCTTGAGGGTGCCGACGACAAGCCTGATTGCCGCTCATGAGGAAGGGCGACAGCCGGCGCCTGGGGCTGATGATCGCTGGGAGGCCGTCCGGCGTGCGCTCGTCGCTCCGGTGCGGGCGGACGGAGTGACGGAAGAGCCGACAGTGGGCGGCGTGCAGGATGCCATGGAATCGGCTCTACCGCTCTTCTCCGGTGATCGCTTCGCAGAGCTGAGCGTGATCCTTCCGCCCTTGCTGCGGGACGCTGACCTCATCGCCGAGAGCGGCAGGGACGGTCGGGCAGTGCGTGTCCGGCTCTCACGGCTGACGGGCTGGCTGCTCACCCAGACTCGACAGTTCGAGGCGGCGGACATCGCGCTGTCCCGAGCGCTGGAGGAGTCCTCGGATCGGCTTCAGGCGGCGACGACAGTGAGTACGCAGTGCTGGCTCTTGCTGCGGCGCGGTCGGCTGGCCGAGGCACGGGAGCTGGCGACCCGGTGGGCGGATGAGGTGGAGCCGCGTATCTCGCGTGCGACTCCAGCGGAGCTCAGCGCGTGGGGCTGGCTGCTGCTGCGGGCCTCCGCTGCGGCGATCCGTGACAACCGGCCTGGAGAGGCCGATGACGCATTGCGCTACGCCAACTCGGCGGCGGTCGCGATGGGGCGGGAGTTCGCACCGCGTGACGACTTCTTGCAGGCGTTCGGGCCGGTCACGGTGGCGCTGAAGCGGGCCGAGAACGCCATGATCGTCGACAAGCCGGACCTGGTGCTCAAACTCTCGGCGCGCATACCGACCAACGGCATGCGCCCCACCTCCAACAACCGCAACCGTCACCTCCTGGACGTGGCAGAGGCACACGCCCGCTCGCGTGACTACGCGAAGACGGTCGAGGTCTTGCAGGGTATTCACGCGGACGCTCCTCAGTGGCTGCCTCATCAGCGCTACGCACAGGACATCTTCAGTCGAGTGATCGCACGTCGGCGGACTCTCACGCCGGAGATGCGGGACTTGGCCGACGCGATCGGCGTACCGCTGTGACACGGTGTGGCACTTCCGGCGGCCCCCTGCCAAAGTGCCATTGAGCTGTGTTCCTTCCGCTACGTGCGTGATTGGCGTGGCGACTCAAGGCAGAAAAGCACTGACGGCCGTCCCTGAGCGCGGAGAGGCGATGTATGACCCTGGTGCGCGCAGGGTCGGGGAGTTTCAGGCGATGGCCGGTCCGTACGCCATGCTCCGGCCGGTGGGTGGCGGCCGTGAGTGGGAGGCGGACCCGGCACGGATCCGTCCGGCCACCGATCCGGGCTCGTCCGGCTTCGTGTTGGGCGTGGCCGCCGCGTCCGGCTCGGCTCTCCGCTAGAAACCCGTCCAAGCCGGACGTAGCCGACCGAGGTGTTCGCCCACTCGGAGAAGCCCCGGTGGGGCGGGCCTGTGCCCTGGCAGTGGCGCGCTGTGGGCACGCCGCCGGCCGGGGCGGGAGGCTGCCATGGGGCGAGGGAACAGGGGGCCTTACGCTGCTTGGCGGATCGGGCAGTTCTTGGAACCTGCCCGCAATAGCCCGACCGGCCCCCTGTTCTTCGAGGCTCGCCCCAAAACGAGGACTGGGACGACGTGGCGTAGGAGGATCGCTGTGATCGCGTGTCGACCCGGTGCAGACTTCGAGTCGGAGCGACCGCCCTCAGGAGCGACCGGACTCGTTTGCAGTATTAAGGATATTCACACCCCGGAACATTGCTGACGGGCATCCGTGAGACACGGAGGCGACCTGCCCTGGTTGGGCCTTTCCGCAGTTGAAAGCCCCTCCGAGCACGTAGGTCTGGGGGCCTCCAACGGCCTCCAAGGAGCCCCAGAACTGCGGTGTGACCCCCTGATATGCGAAGTCTCGGACCTGCCCGTCAAGGCGGCCGTTCCGGATCGCGTATGCCCTCTGACCCGTGAACTGGAAGTTGTACCGCTGCATGTCGATCGACCAGGACCGGTCGCCCACGACGTAGATGCCCCGCTCCACACCCCCGATGAGGTCCTCGGTCGACATCCCGGCCGGGTCCGGCCGCAGCGACACGTTGGCCATCCGCTGCACCGGCACGTGCGCGGGGGAGTCGGCGTAGGCGCACCCGTTGGACCGCTCGAAGCCGGTCAGCCGGGCGATCCTGCGGTCGAGCTGGTAGCCGACCAGGGTGCCGTCCTTGACCAGGTCCCAGGACTGGGCCTGGACGCCCTCGTCGTCGTAGCCGACGGTGGCGAGGCCGTGCTCGGCGGTGCGGTCGCCGGTGACGTTCATCAGCTCCGAGCCGTACCTCAACGTGCCGAGCCGGTCGAACGTGGCGAAGGAGGTGCCGGCGTAGGCGGCCTCGTAGCCGAGGGCGCGGTCGAGTTCCGTGGCGTGGCCGATGGACTCGTGGATGGTCAGCCACAGGTTGGACGGGTCGACGACGAGGTCGTACAGGCCCGGCCGCACGCTCGGCGCGCGCATCTTCTCGGCCAGCAGTCCGGGCAGCTCGGCGAGTTCGGCGTCCCAGTCCCAGCCGGTGCCCGTGAGGTACTCCCAGCCGCGCCCGACGGGCGGGGCGATGGTGCGCATGGAGTCGAACTCGCCGGTCGACTCGTCGACCGACACCGCCGTCAGCTGCGGGTGCAGCCGTACGCGCTGCTGCGTGGTCACCGTCCCGGCGGTGTCGGCGTAGAACTTGTTCTCGTGGACGGTGAGCAGCGAGGCGTCGACGTGGTCGACCCCGTCGGCGGCCAGCAACCGCCCGCTCCACTCGGCCAGCAGCCCCGACTTCTCCTCGTCGGGCACGCCGAAGGGATCGATCTCGTACGACGAGATCCACGTCCGGTCCGCGTGCACGGGTTCGCCGGCGAGCTCCACGCGTTCGTCCGACCCGGCGGCCCTGATCACCTGCGCGGACAGCTTCGCCATCGCCACGGCCTGCCCCGCCACCCGGGCGGCGGCGTCCATGGTCAGGTCCACACCGGAGGCGAACCCCCACGTCCCGCCGTGCACCACCCGCACCGCGTACCCGAGGTCGGTGGTGTCCGAGGAGCCGGCCGGCCGGCCGTCCCTGAGCCGCCAGGACGCGCTGCGCACCCGCTCCAACCGGAAGTCGGCGTGCTCCGCCCCCAGCGCACGCGCGCGGGCGAGCGCGGCGTCGGCCAGAGCACGGAGCGGAAGCGCCGTGAAGGCTTCGTCGATGGTATGAGGCACCGAGGTCTCCCTGCTGTCGTCGCCTGTCGGGTCCGATCATGTCGCGCGGGCGGCCCGGCGGACCAGACGTTTCCGTCCGCTGTACGGGACTTTCTGTAGGGACTCGACAGTGCGGCCCCTGCGCCACTGTCGGTGCCCGAATGTCCCGCGGCAGGGGCGGACCGATAGGTTTTCGGTGAAGCCGCCTGTCATCCAGGTGTTCGGGCGGGGGTACCAGACCGCTATCGAAAGGGTGATCCGTTGAGCCGCTCGGTTCTCGTCACCGGAGGCAACCGGGGCATCGGCCTCGCCATCGCCCGCGCTTTCGCCGACGCCGGCGACAAGGTCGCGATCACATATCGCTCGGGTGAGCCGCCGGCCGGCTTCCTCGCCGTCAAGTGCGACATCACCGACGCCGAACAGGTGGAGCAGGCCTACAAGGAGATCGAGGCCCAGCACGGCCCCGTCGAGGTGCTGATCGCCAACGCCGGAGTCACCAAGGACCAGCTCCTGATGCGGATGTCCGAGGAGGACTTCACCTCGGTCGTCGACACCAACCTCACCGGCACCTTCCGGGTCGTCAAGCGCGCCAACCGCGGCATGCTGCGCGCCAAGAAGGGCCGGGTCGTCCTGATCTCGTCGGTGGTCGGGCTGCTCGGCTCGGCGGGCCAGGCGAACTACGCCGCCTCCAAGGCCGGGCTGGTCGGCTTCGCGCGCTCCCTCGCCCGTGAGCTGGGTTCGCGCAACATCACCTTCAACGTCGTCGCGCCGGGCTTCGTCGACACCGACATGACCCAGGCGCTGACCGACGAGCAGCGCGCGAACATCGTGTCGCAGGTGCCGCTCGGCCGGTACGCCCAACCCGAGGAGATCGCCGCGACCGTGCGGTTCCTCGCCTCGGACGACGCCTCGTACATCACTGGAGCCGTCATCCCCGTAGACGGCGGACTGGGAATGGGTCACTGATCACCATGAGCGGAATTCTCCAGGGCAAGCGGATCCTGATCACCGGTGTGCTGATGGAGTCCTCCATCGCCTTCCACACCGCCAAGCTCGCGCAGGAGCAGGGCGCCGAGATCATTCTCACCGCGTTCCCGCGGCCCACCCTGACCGAGCGCATCGCCAGGAAGCTCCCCGAGCCGACCAAGGTCATCGAGCTCGACGTGACCAACGAGGAGCACCTGGGACGCCTCGCCGACGTGGTCGGCGAGGAGCTGGGCGGCCTGGACGGCGTCGTGCACTCCATCGGCTTCGCGCCGCAGGACGCGCTCGGCGGCAACTTCCTCAACACGCCGTTCGAGTCGGTCGCCACCGCCATGCACGTCTCGGCGTACTCCCTGAAGTCGCTGACCATGGCCTGCCTGCCGCTGATGCAGAACGGCGGCTCGGTCGTCGGCCTCACCTTCGACGCCCAGTTCGCCTGGCCGCAGTACGACTGGATGGGCCCGGCCAAGGCCGCCCTGGAGGCCACCAACCGCTACATGGCGCGCGACCTGGGCAAGCAGAACATCCGCTGCAACCTCATCTCGGCGGGCCCGATCGGCTCCATGGCCGCCAAGTCCATCCCGGGCTTCAGCGAGCTGGCCTCCGTGTGGGACAGCCGTGCGCCGCTGGAGTGGGACCTGAAGGACCCGGAGCCCGCCGGCCGCGGTGTCGTCGCGCTGCTGAGCGACTGGTTCCCGAAGACCACGGGCGAGATCATCCACGTGGACGGCGGTCTGCACGCCATCGGCGCCTGACCGGCCGACCGCGCGGTGACGTCGATCACTTCGGTCGACCTCACCACCCAGGTACGCCGGTCAGCTGACCGCCACTGATCAAGGGCTCGCGTCCAGGCCGGGTGCGGGCCCTCGGTCTGTCCCCCGTTCGGCCCATCCGGCCGGGCGGGGGCGGGGGCCGACCGGGCACTCTGGAGTACGCGTCCCTCCCCAGCACGGCCGAGGAGGTCCCCTTGTGCGCCTGTACCGCTGCGTGGCCTCAGTGACCGTCGCCGTGGCCCTCGTGCTGTCCGCCCCCTA
The DNA here is from genome assembly GCF_042430725.1 of Streptomyces cinereospinus. Lineage (NCBI taxonomy): Bacteria > Bacillati > Actinomycetota > Actinomycetes > Kitasatosporales > Streptomycetaceae > Streptomyces > Streptomyces cinereospinus. The sequence goes on from NZ_JBHMCY010000057.1 coordinate 25,829, forward strand.
CGACGCGCTGCCGTACGCGGGCGTGGCGGCCGGGGAGACCGAGGAACCGCCGCTGTTCGGCGCCGAGTGCCGCACCGGCGTCGAGGGCTCCCACGTGGTCGCCCACTGCCACAACCCCTATGTCGACATCGACCGGGTCCGCCTGCACATCGAGTGTGACCGGTGGTGGGACCTGGACACCGACAGCGCCCCCGTGGACACCGAGCCCGCGATGACCGTGCGGCTGACCGGCCGCTGCTGGATGGAGGTCCGCTCGGTGTGGATCAGTCACCAGAACCGGGGCAGCTGATCCGGCCCGGGCGGCACGGGAACGGATAGCTCGCCGCCGCCGCCTCCGCCGTACCCGCGTCGCCCGCCCGGATCGCGTCCAGCAGCCGGCCGTGGTCCATGTACGTCTCCGGGGTCAGCTCCTCGCCGACGTCCTCGCGCAGCCGGTCGCGCAGCACCTCGCCCAGGTCGGCGTACATCGCGGTCATCACGTCGTTGTGCGAGGCGGCCACCACCGCCAGGTGAAAGGTGGCGTCCGCCGCGACGAACGCCTCCGCGTCCCCCGACTCCCAGGCGTCCTCCCGCCGCGACAGCAGCACCTCCAGCTGCTTGAGGTCCTTCTCGGTGCGCCGCTCGGCGGCCAGCTTTGCGGCGGCCGACTCCAGCGTGGAGCGCAGCTCGGCGATGTGCCGGGGATCGGCGCCGGCGAAACGGCGGTGCATCACGCCGGCCAGTTCACTGGTGGCCACCACGTACGTCCCGGAGCCCTGGCGGATGTCCAGCAGGCCGTTGTGCGCCAGCGCCCGGACGGCCTCGCGGACCGTGTTGCGGGCCACCCCCAGCTGCTCGACCAGCTCGGGCTCCGTCGGGATGCGCGAGCCGACCGGCCACTCACCCGATGCGATTTGACCGCGCAGCGCGGCGATGACCTGCTCGGACAGGGCCGAACGGCGGGGATGGCTCAAAGGCATGGCACACCTGCGCTCGGGAACGGCGGCCGCTGAACGCACCGCGATGGACAGCCAATCATCCCATGATTCTATGATGGACCTCATGGCACGCCAGGAGACCGGGACGCAGAGCAACCCCCCTATACGCAGTGCGGCCGCGGACCAGCCCCGGAGCGCGCCGGAAGGCCCGCCCGCGCGCGCGGAGAGCCGCACGGCCGCTGGAACGCCGGCCGCGCGCGCGTGGACCGTGCGGCTGGTCGTGGCCGGCATCGTGCTGTCCGCCCTGAACCTCCGCCCCGCCATCACCAGCCTCGGCGCGCTGCTGGAGGAGGTCCGCGACGGCCTCGGCATGAGCGCCGGCGTGGCCGGCCTGCTCACCTCCGTGCCCTCGCTCTGCTTCGCCGTCTTCGGCGTCATGGCGCCGCGCCTGGCCCGCCGCTTCGGCCTGGGCGCGGTGGTCTGCGCCGGCATGGTGGCCATCAGCGCCGGCCTGCTCGTCCGGCCGTACACCGGCGGCACGGCCGGGTTCCTGGCCGCCAGCGCGCTCGCGCTGATGGGCATCGCGGTCAGCAACGTGCTGATGCCGGTCATCGTCAAGCGCTGGTTCCCGGACCGGGTCGGTTCCATGACCGGCCTGTACTCGATGGCGCTGGCCCTCGGCACCTCCCTGGCGGCGGCCGTCACGGTGCCCATGACCGGGGTGCTGGGCGACAGTTGGCAGTCGGGGCTCGCCGTGTGGGCGGCGCTGGCGGCGGTGGCCGTGGTGCCGTGGCTCCCGTTCGTCCGCGACCGGGCGGCGGGCCCGCCGGACGGGGCGTCGGCGTCCGCCGCGCCGGCACCCGGCACCGGCGGCGACCGGAAGCCGCACGCGCGCGAGGAGGCGGCCGAGGCGCCCGCGCTGCGGATCACCCGGAGCCGCACCGCCTGGGCGCTCGCCGTCTTCTTCGGGCTCCAGGCCACCGCCGCGTACGTCACCATGGGCTGGATGGCGCAGATCTTCCGTGACGCGGGCGTCCCCGCGGGGACGGCCGGGCTGCTGCTCGCCGTGACGATGGTGATGGGCGTACCGCTGGCCTTCGTCATCCCGCGGCTGGCCACCCGGCTGCCCCAGCAGGGCCCGATCGTGCTCGCGCTGGGCGTCTGCGGGTTCGCCGGATACGCCGGGCTGTACTTCGCGCCGGTCGGCGGCGCCTGGGCCTGGGCCCTGCTGCTGGGTGTCGCCAACTGCGCCTTTCCGCTGGCCCTCACCATGGTCGGCATGCGCGCCCGCACCGGCGCGGGCGTCGCCCAGCTGTCGGCGTTCGCCCAGAGCACCGGCTATCTGATCTCCATCCCCGGGCCGCTGCTGGTGGGCGTCCTCTACCAGCACAGCGGCGGCTGGGGGCTGCCGATCGCCCTGATGGCCGCGCTGATGATCCCGCAGATGGCGGTCGGCCTCCTGGCGGGCCGCGACCGCACGGTGGAGGACGAGGCGACTCGCTGACCCCGCGGGCCGGGCTCGGGGGCGCGGGTGCGAGACTTGCCGTATGCCAGTGCTCGACCCGAACCCCCGCAACGGCCAGAAGAAGATGCTGCTCGTCTTCGGCTCGTTCTTCGCCATCTTCGTGATCATCGCCATCGTCGCGTCGATCGCCGCGCCATGAGCCGGCCGGGCGCCAGGGCATCACGGCGTGGTCAGGGCCGCACGGCGATCGGGTGCCTCGGCGCGGTCGGGGCGGCCTGGCGTCCGGGTGCCCCGGCGTGTCAGGACGGCTCGGCGTCCGGGCGCGCCGGCTGGTCGGGGCTGCACGGCGTCATGGCGTTCAGGGCGTCATGAGGATCAGCCGGTCGCCGCTCCGGCTGTCCTGGCGGGGCTGTCCATGGCGGGGCCGTCCATGGTGGGGCCAGCCCCCCGTCCCCTAGGGGGTGAGGGTCAGGGTCAAGTGGGTGGGTCACCGGATGGGTTGGCGACTCCATATTCCGTAGTTTCGATGTGTGGCCGCGGGACGCGGCGCCACCCCCATCGAGGACGGACCCACGGAGGCAGCATGTCGGCCAGCACGCGCACCCCGCCCCGCCCGGCGACCTCGGGCCCCGTCGACATCCGGCTGCCCTGGTGGGCCCTCGCCCTGCCGACGCTCGCCTTCGTCGCCCTGCTGACGCTGATGCTGCACCCCTCCGAGGCGCACGCGGCGAGCGGCGAGCCGGCGATCGCGCTCCTCGTGGAGCGCACCCATCAGCTGATATCGCGCTGAGCCCCCCCCAAGCCGCCCGTCAACTCCCTGCGCCGCATGGCCTGTTTCATGCGAAGCTGGATCTCATGAGCGTCGCTGAACCCCGCAGGATTGTCCTCTTCCGGCATGCGAAAGCCGACTGGCCGCAGGTGAACGACCACGAGCGGCCGCTCGCCGAGCGGGGCCGCAAGGACGCCGCCGTCGCCGGACGCAAGCTCGTCGACTCCGGCATCCCCTTCGACCTGGCCCTCTGCTCCACCGCGACCCGGACCCGCGAGACCTGGAAGCTCGCCGTCCAGGAGTTCCCGCACCGGCCGAAGACCGTCTACGAGGAGCGGATCTACGAGGCCTCCCCCGGCGAGCTGATCGCCGTGCTCAACGAGACCCCCGACGACGCGCAGAACGTCCTCCTGGTCGGCCACAACCCGGGGGTGCAGGGCCTGGCCGAGGTGCTCTGCGGCTCGGCCGGCGGCGACGCCCGCGAGCGGATGAGCCGCCGCGGCTTCCCGGCCGCCGCCTTCGCCGTGCTGTCCTTCACCGGCTTCTGGAAGTCCCTGGAACCGGGCGTGGCCACCCTGCTGGACTACTGGGCTCCGTCCGAGTGATCCACTCCACGGACCCGAGGCCCGGCACCCCACCCACGGCGCCGGGCCTCTCGGACGTGAGCGCGGAAGCCCGGCGCTCGCGGCGGACTCAGTCGTCCTCGTGCGCGTCCGCCGCCTCGACCTCCTCGCGGGTGACCCCGAGCAGATAGAGGACGGTGTCGAGGAAGGGCACGTTCACCGCGGTGTGCGCCGCCTCGCGCACCACCGGCTTGGCGTTGAAGGCGACCCCGAGGCCCGCCGAGTTCAGCATGTCGAGGTCGTTGGCACCGTCGCCGATCGCCACCGTCTGCGACAGCGGCACGCCCGCCTCCGCGGCGAACCGGCGCAGCAGCCGCGCCTTGCCCGCCCGGTCCACGATCTCGCCGGTGACCCGGCCGGTGAGCCGGCCGTCGATGATCTCCAGCGTGTTGGCCTGGGCGAAGTCGAGGCCCAGCCGCTCCTTGAGGTCGTCGGTGACCTGCGTGAAGCCGCCCGAGACGACACCCACCTGGTAGCCGAGCCGCTTCAGCGTGCGGATCAGCGTGCGCGCACCCGGCGTCAGCCGGACCTCGCTGCGCACCTTGTCCACCACCGACGCGTCCAGCCCCCGCAGCAGCGCCACGCGCGCGTGCAGCGACTGCTCGAAGTCCAGCTCCCCGCGCATCGCCGCCGCCGTCACCTCGGCGACCTCGGCCTCGCAGCCGGCGTGCGCGGCGAACAGCTCGATCACCTCGTCCTGGATGAGGGTCGAGTCCACGTCCATGACGACCAGCCGCTGCGCGCGCCGGTGCAGACCGGCCGCCACGACGGCCACGTCCACGCCGAGCGCCGCCGCGTCGGTCACCAGGGATGTGCGCAGCGGCTCGGTCTCCACGCCGGACACCGCGAACTCGACCGCCGTCACCGGGTACTTGGCCAGCCGGAAGATACGGTCGATGTTGCCGCCGGCCTTGGTGATCCGGGCCGCGATCGCGGCCGTCGCCTCGGCGGTGAGCGGATGGCCGAGCACCGTCACCAGGGACCGGCCGTGACCGCGCGGACGGTTGTCGCCGTGCCCGGAGATGATCTCGGCCTGCATCTTCATCGACTCGGCCCAGCTGTGGACGGTCGCCCGCAGCTCGCCTTCCAGGCCGGTGGGCGGCTCGGTCACGAGCGCGCACAGCACCATCCGGCCTCGCGTCACGACCTGCTCGATGTCGACCACGTCGACCGAGTAGGCGGCGAGGGTGTCGAAGAGTCCGGCCGTGATGCCCGGCCTGTCCCTGCCGAAGACTTTGACAAGGAGAGTGGGGACGTCAGAGGTCTGCGAAGCGCTCATGGTGTTCCCACGGTAACCGGCACTGAGTGCCGAGCGCCCCCCAGGTCCGCCTTGCGGACACGGAACACTCCATAACCCTGGATGGCGCTCCGGTGGCGAGCACTTGACACGGCGCCCACGGCTGCACCGCCCGACCGTCCTCACCGGCCACGTCCCGGCCGCCCCGGGGGAGGGGGGCCGGGGCGGAGGTCCGGGAGGGGGCCGCCCGGACGGCGGGGGCTGGGCGGGGGCGATGGCCCCGGAGGCGGCGGACCGTCCGCGGACCCGGGCGAAAGGGCGTCTGCCGACCGCCTGCCCGACGCCTGCGCCTCCCGCGACGACCCGGGAGGCGGTGGCGCGAACGGCCGGGCGACGGCTTGATGCGCCATGCGGGTCCTCGCTCCCCGGGCCCGCACCCGGTTCTCGCCCGGGCGGCCGTAGGCCGTCGTCCGCGGGTCCTTGTCCGGCGGCTGCTCGCCGTCGTCCGCGGGTCCTCGTCCGGGGGCTGCTCTCCCTCTTACCCCGGTTCTCGCCCGGGCGGCCGTAGGCCGTCGTCCGCGGGTCCTTGTCCGGCGGCTG
>NZ_JBHMCY010000057.1:31535-41662 GCF_042430725.1 Streptomyces cinereospinus
GCTGCTCGCCGTCGTCCGCGGGTCCTCGTCCGGGGGCTGCTCTCCCTCATACCCCGGTTCTCGCCCGGGCGGCCGTACGCCCTCGCCCGCCGGTCCCGCACCGCCGGCGGCGCCGTACCCGCTGCACCCCTCACCAGTCGCCCCCGACCAGTCGCCCCCCCCGATCGGCCGCCCCCCGTCAACCGGCCGCGCGCCCTCCGGCTCCCGCGGATCCCCCGCAGGCCCTGACGCAGCCCCTCCGGCAGCCGCAGATACGGATGGGTGTCCGGGTTCGGCGGCCGGTACGTCTGCCCGGCGCATACGGCCCCGAGGCCGCCGCCCGCGCCGCGGCCCTCACCGCCGCGTCACTCAGTGCCAGCGGTGCCGCCCACCGCCCCGCCCCGCCGGTCGGGTACGCCAGCGGCGCCCCGGCACACCCGGCACCCGCCCCCCACACCGCGCCGGGCAGCAGCGCCGTGCCGGCGTGCCGGTGCAGCCCGACCCCGGCGCCGAACGCCTCGCCCCCCAGCACCGACAGCGAGGCGCGCACGGACACCCGGGTCAGCCATCCGAGGGACGGCAACGCCGGCGCGGTCACCACCCCGAGCCGCAGCGCACACCGCCCCGCGAAGCTCGGGCCCCCTGCCCCCGTACGCCCCCGACCGGCGTCCGCACCGCCAGGAGCACCCCCGCCGGCAGCAGCGTCAGTGCCGCCGCCCCAGCAGCCACACCCGTCCGTCCAGCTCCGCCGGCCGCCCCAGCGTCACCGGCTCGTGCGAGTCGATCAGCAGGTCGTCCAGCGGATCCGGGAGGAAGCGGGTGAGCGCCCCGGACGCCTCACCGTGCCAGGGGACGGACAGGCCGACCGGGATGCCCAGCCACGCCGCGTTCGGCGCCCCCGGCGGCGCCGCTCCCGCGACCCACCGCGGACGGTCGTCACCGGCCGCCGCGTAAGGCGCCGTCGCGAGCCCGGCCACCACGGCCATCAGCCCCACGGCGACCAGGGCCTAGACCGCCGGCCGGACGACCCGGCGCACCGCTCCCAAAGCCACGCGGCGGGGGAGTCCGGCGGGAGGCCGGCAACGCGATCAGCGGCACGCCGGCCGGCCCAGCCCAGCAGCGTGGGCGCCATGTCCACGCGGAACCCGGCCGTCGTCTCGGCCTCGACCAGGTCGCCGACCCGGTCCGGCAGCAGACCGCCGATGTCCCCGACGTCACCGAGCCCGGGAATCCGCACGCCGCCCGGTCCCGGGCCGCCGGGCAGGCCGTCGAGGCCGAGCGCGCCCCCGTCGAGCGGGATGGCGTCGTGCCCCGTACACGCCAGGCCGCCCAGCGTCGCGACGAAGGGCGCGACCACCGCGCCCGCGCGCGAGCGGTTCGGACCGGGCGACGACGACTCCGGCCGGGCGCAGGGACCGGAGAAAGAACCAGGACAACAGGAGCGCTCCGGCCAGGCTCACGCCCAGTGGCGTGATCTCGACGGCCGTGATGGCCTCCGCGCCGACCAGTCCCGAGGCGGACACGTCACCGGACGATGTGGCCGAACCACCTGCCCCAAGGGCCACCACCGCCGCGGTCATCGGTGCCGGCGAACCGGCCGAGTCCGCCCCCAGCAGCCGCAGTCCGAGCGCCGCCGTCCCCGTCATCCCGATCAACGCCCAGCTCACGGCGGCGAGCGCGGACAGCGGGATGTCCGCGCACGGCAGCCTCGTGCCGTCCCCGGCCCTCGCGACACTCACGCCGGACCCCCGATCCGCGGCCCGGTGGCACCGCCGCGCATGTCCCCCTCGCGGGGGATTACCCCTCTCCGGGCCGGTTTCCACTCCGTCAACGGCGCAAGGGCAGACGCCCGTACGCGGTCCTCGCAAGGCCCGACTTTCGGTCAGGGGGCCGCTCCTGAAATAGTTCCCCCCGATGTTCGACATCCCTGGACTCCCCGCGACGGGGGTAACTCGGGGGACAACTCAGTGGGGCATGGAGTGCCTGAACTCGTACTGCAAACCAATGGACAAAGCTGGACGCTCGACCCGTCCAGGGCTTACACACTCGGACGCGATCCGCACGGTGACATCGTGTTCGACGACGCCAGGGTCTCCTGGCGGCACGCCACGGTCAGCTTCAACGGCCGTAGTTGGGTCATCGAGGACCACGGCAGCACCAACGGCACGTTCGCGCAGGGCCGGCGGGTCCAGCAGCTGGAGATCGGCCCCGGCTCGGCCGTCCACCTCGGCAACGCCACCGACGGACCGCAGCTGAGCCTGTCCGGTGCCGCGGCCGCCGTGGCCCCCCAGGCCCAGCCCCAGCAGCAGCCGTTCGCCGCGCAGGGCGCGAACCCGGGCCGGTCGCCGGCGCCGCACCAGCAGGCACCGCAGGCCGGGTGGCAGCAGCCGAAGCAGCCGGCCGCGCACATCCCGCAGCAGCAGGGCATCGGCGGTGCGGCGGGGGCACCACCGGTCCACGGCGACCGCAGCCCGACCACGTTCCACCAGTTCGCGCTCGGCCGCGTGATGCGGATCGGCCGTGCCCTGGAGAACGACCTGGTCGTCTCGGACCTCCAGGTCTCCCGTCACCACGCCGAGTTCCACTCGACGCCCGACGGCCGCATGGAGATCCGCGACCTCGGCTCGCACAACGGCACGTACGTCAACGGCCAGCCGATCGCCAAGGGCGGCTCCCAGCTGCTGGGCCCGGCCGACGTCGTCGGCGTCGGCCACTCGACGTTCCGGATCGTCGGCGACCGGCTGGAGGAGTTCGTCGACACCGGTGAGGTGTCCTTCTCCGCCCGCCACCTCACCGTCACGGTCGACGGCGGCAAGCAGATCCTCAAGGACGTCTCCTTCGGCGTCCCGGAGAAGTCGCTGATCGCGGTCATCGGCCCGTCCGGCTCCGGCAAGTCGACCCTGCTCAAGGCGCTCACCGGCTACCGGCCCGCGAACCAGGGCGAGGTGCTGTACGACAACCGCAACCTCTACAAGCACTTCGCCGAGCTGCGCCAGCGCATCGGTCTGGTCCCGCAGGACGACATCCTGCACAAGGAGCTGACCGTCAAGAAGGCCCTCACGTACGCGGCCAAGCTGCGCTTCCCGGCCGACACCACGGCCGCCGAGCGCGAGGCCCGGATCGACGAGGTGCTGCGCGAGCTGAAGCTCGACATCCACAAGGACAAGAAGGTCACCTCCCTGTCCGGCGGTCAGCGCAAGCGCGTCTCCGTCGCCCTGGAGCTGCTGACCAAGCCGTCGCTGATCTTCCTGGACGAGCCGACCTCCGGTCTCGACCCGGGCATGGACCGCGACGTGATGCAGCTGCTGCGCGGCCTCGCCGACGACGGACGCACGGTCCTGGTGGTCACCCACTCGGTGGCCGAGCTGGCGCTGTGCGACAAGCTCCTGGTGATGGCCCCGGGCGGTTCGGTCGCGTACTTCGGCCCGCCCGAGGAGGCGCTGAACTTCTTCGGCTACGACACCTGGGCCGACGTCTTCTCCGCCTTCGAGAACTACCGCGACTACGACTGGGCGGGCCGCTGGAAGGGCTCGCAGCACTACCAGATGTACGCCGCGGACATCGACGCCGTCGCCCCGCAGGCCGTGCAGATGCCGCAGATGCAGGCGATGAAGCCGCCGAAGCCGCAGGGCTGGATGTCGCAGTTCGTCACGCTGGTCCGCCGCTATGTGTCGGTGATCGTTTCCGACAAGGGCTTCCTGGCCCTGATGGTGATCCTGCCGGCCGTCCTCGGCGCGGTCAGCCTGCTCATCGAGCCGGACAACGGCCTGCTGCCCAACGAGCCCAACCAGGCCGGCCGGATCGTCCCCAACGGCACCGCCACCACCGTCCTGCTGATCCTCGCGGTCGGCGCCTGCTTCGCCGGTGCCGCCAACTCGGTCCGTGAGCTGATCAAGGAACGGGTCATCTACGAGCGGGAGCGCGCGACCGGTCTGTCCCGCTCCGCGTATCTGATGTCCAAGGTGTTCGTGCTCGGCCTGATCACCGTGTTCCAGGGCCTGCTGGTCGGTGTGATCGGCTTCGCCGGCCGGGAGCTGCCGGAGGAGGGCCTGATCCTGGGCAGCGCCACGATGATCGAGCTCTCCCTGCCGATCATGGCGCTCGGCTTCACCTCGATGATGTTCGGCCTGATCATCTCGTCGCTGGTGAAGACGGCCGAGAAGACCATGCCGCTGCTGGTCATGTTCGCGATCATCCAGGTGGTCTTCACGGGCTGCCTGTTCGCCCTGAACGGCGCGGTCGGCGTCAATCAGTTCTCGTACCTGATGCCGTCCCGCTGGGCGGTCGCCGCCGCGGGCGCCACGCTGGACTTCAACAGGATCAGCCCGCCCGAGGAGGGCGCCGGCAACGACCCGCTGTGGGAGCACACGGTCGGCGCGTGGACCCTGGACATGGTCGCCCTGCTCGCGCTCGGCGTGCTCTGCGGCTTCTTCGTGGCCCGCTTCCTGCGCCGCCACGAGCCGGAGGTCATGCGCAAGTAGCCGGTCCCGTACGACGCCGAAGGGCGGCACCCCGTCAGGAGGTGCCGCCCTTCGGCGTACGGCGGGCTGAGGCCCGCGCCTGCCTCAGCACGTGCCGTGCGCCGGCTCAGTAGGCGCTGTTGACGTTGTCGATCGAGCCGTACCGGTCGGCCGCGTAGTTGGCGGCGGCGGTGATGTTGGCGACCGGGTCGTAGATGTTCCAGGAGGTGCCGGGCACGTGGTACGCCTGGAAGGTCGGCGGGATCACCTGGAGCAGGCCCTTGGACGGGACGCCGTTGACGGCGTTGATGTCCCAGTTGTTGATCGCGTTCGGGTTGCCCGAGGACTCGCGCATGATGTTCTTGTGCAGGCCGTGGTAGGAGCCCGGGATGCCCTTGGCCTTCATGACGGCCAGCGCCTCACGGATCCAGCCGTCGAGGTTGTTGCCGTAGGTCTTCGCGGCGACCGGCTCGAACGCGATGCGCTCGGCGGACCGGCTCGCGGCGGCCCTCTCCGCGCGCCGCTCGGCGGCGGCCTTCTCCTCGGCGGCTTCGGCGGCGGCCTTGTCGGCAGCGGCCTCGGCGGCGGCTTCGGCGGCGGCCTTCCTCTTCGCCGCGATGGCCTCGACCTTCAGGCTGGCCCCGGCGAGCTGGTCGGTGACCCCGGCCCTGACGTCCTTGACCGGCTCGGCGCCGTGGGCCACCCGGGCCGCGGCGACGGATCCGGCGGTGGTGGTCTGACCGCCCGAGGGCACCGTGGAGAACGCGACCGCGGCGGCGCCGAGCGCGGCCACACCGGCCACGGCGATCTTGCTGTTCTTGGGCAGGGCACGACTGCGGTCGCGGAGGATGTTCTGGGGCATGGCGTACGGACCTCTTCGAATGGCGCGGAGGTCGCTCACGTCAGGGCGGGGGACAGGGACTTCCCGCACGAACGCCGCGGGCAGAGGACCCGCGGCGCTGAGCGACGGCTGCCATTCTTAGCGGCCGCAAAAACCACTGGCAAAGGTGTGACGTACTATCCGGGGTAGTGGATCAGGTGGGGGCAAATCAGGACAGATCAGAATGTCCTCCCCGCTAGTCACCGGTCTGTCTCTCTCCTATCGTCCTTCGTACGTGATGTGCGCCCTATGTGCGTCCTCACACGCCCAGGACGCCGGCCTCACCGGCCGTCGCGGAAGTGATGCTCTGCGTCACCGCCCTCGCCGGGCAGCAGGAGATGGACGTCGCCGAACTCGTGCCACAGGCAGCGCCGGCGCAGCGCCTCCTCGTACCCCCGGCGGACCGCCGCCGCCCCGGCCACCGCCTCCAGCATCAGCAGATGCGAGGCCTGCGGCTCGTGCAGCCCGGTCAGCAGCCCGTCCACCACCCGTACCCCGCGCTCCGGCGTGACCACGAGGTCCGTCCACCCCCGCGCGGCCCGGACCACCCCGCCGGGCCCGGCGGCGGACTCCACGGCACGGACCGCGGTCGTCCCCACCGCGATCACCCGCCCGTCCCCGGCCCGCACCGCGTTGATCAGCCGCGCCGACGCCTCCGGCACCGCGTAGCGCTCCGGGTACGGCGGCTCGTGCGCCTCCGCCGAGGCCACCCCGGTGTGCAGCGTGACCGGGGCGAACTGCACACCCCGGCTCACCAGCTCGGCGACCATCCGGTGCGTGAACGGGCGCGCGGCGCTCGGCATCTCGGCGCTGCCCGACCCGTCGGCCGACGGCAGCGCGAACACCGTCTGGTACGCCGACAGGGGCTGGTCCCGCTTTGTGTAGGAGTAGCGGATCGGCCGCCCGTGCCCCGTCAGCAGCTCGCGCACCTCCGTCCCCTCCGCCCGGGCCCGCCACAACCGCTCGCCCCGGTCGCTCAGTGGCTCCACCAGCACCAGCCGCCCACCGTCGGGCAAGCGCACCTCCGTCCCCGCCGGACCGCCCGCACGCGCCCGCGTGGTGCCCTTCCCGTCCGGATCCCGCAGCTCGACGGCCCACCGCCCGTCATCACCGCGCGTCGAGAAGTGCACCACCACGCGCGCGTGCCCGACCCACCCGTCCACCGCCGCGGCCAGCGTCGGAGAGGTGTTCACGATCAGCAGGTCGCCCGCCCGCAGCAGCCGCGGCAGCTCCGCGAACGCGTGGTGCGACACCTCGGTCCCCCGCGACACCAGCAGACGTACGGCGTCCCGGTCCAGCCCGGGCCCGCGCTGTTCGGCCGGCACGCGCGCGGACAGCTCCCGCGGGAGCGCCCCCCACTCCCGCAGCGGCCCGGCCGGTATCCCCAGCGCCGAGGCCATCACACCCCCTCCAGCAGCGCCGGCGCGCCGTAGCGGCCGCTCGCCGGACGCTCGTCCAGCAGCCGCAGGAACGCCGGCACCACAGTGGCCGGCTCCGGCCGTGGATCCCCGTCCTCCGGTACGGCCGCCGCGTACAGCTCCGTCGCCATGTCACCGGGGTCCACCGCCCACACCCGCAGCCCCGGCTCCTCCGCGGCGAGCACCGCGGCGAGCTGGTCCAGGGCCGCCTTCGACGCCCCGTAGCCGCCCCAGGTCTCGTACGCCTCGGCGGCCGCGTCCGAGCTGACCGTGATCACCGCGGGCCGCCGGGCGGCCCGCAGCAGCGGCAGCGCCTCCTGGACCAGGCCCAGCGCGGCCACCACGTTCACCTCCAGGGCCCGCCGCAGACCGTCCACGGGCAACCGGTCCAGCCGGACGAGCGGCTCGGCGCCCAGCGCGCTGGCGTTGCTCACCAGCAGCTCGACTCCGCCCAGCCGCCAGGCCGCCGCCACCAGCCCGGCCCGGTGCCCGGCGTCCGTGACGTCACCGGCGAGAGCCTCCACCCGGGTCCCGTGCGCCGCGAGCGCCGCCGCCGTCTCCTTCAGCGCCCGCTCGCCCCTGGCGTCCAGCACCAGGTCCCAACCGCGCGCGGCCAGGGCCTCGGCGAGCGCCCGCCCCAGCCCTTTCGACGCCCCCGTGATGATCGCTACCGCCATGACACGTTCCCCTCGCTCCCGACGCCGCTCGATCGGCGTGCCGCCACCGTAGGAACCGGGCACGCCGCCGCGCCTCGGACGCGGGCCGCAGAGCGGCGGGGCCCTTCGGCCTACGCCGTCCGGCCGCGACCCGGGGCCTAGGCCCAGCCGCTTAGGCCGCTGGGCCGAGGCGCCGCCGTCACCGGTCCGATCCGCCCTGTCGTAGCCCGCCGGTAGCGTGGACGGCATGAGCCAAGGTCCCCGGTCCGGCCTCGCCGCGATCAGCGCCGCGCTGCTGGCCATGAGCAGACATCTGGAGGTGCGCGACGTCCTCAAGACGATCGTCGCCTCGGCCCGCGAGCTGCTCGACGCGGAGTACGCCGCGCTGGGCGTACCGGACGACCACGGCGGCTTCGCGCAGTTCGTGGTCGACGGGGTCAGCGACGAGCAGTGGAAGCAGATCGGCCCGCTGCCCCGCCAGCACGGCGTCCTCGCCGCGATGCTGCGCGACGCGACACCGCAGCGCCTGCCCGACGTGCGCGCCGACCCCCGCTTCGGGGGCTGGCCCTCCGCCCACCCCGACCTGGCCGACTTCCTGGGGCTGCCCATCCGCGACGGCGACGAGGTGATCGGCGCCCTCTTCCTCGCCAACAAGCTGCGCCCCGCGGGAGGACACGCCCCGTGCCCCACGCCGGACGGCACCTGCGGCTTCACCGCCGACGACGAGGAACTGCTGTCCATCCTCGCCCAGCACGCCGCGATCGCCCTCACCAACGCCCGGCTCTACGAACGCAGCCGCGAACTCACCATCGCCGAGGAGCGCTCCCGCCTGGCCCACGAACTGCACGACGCGGTCAGCCAGAAGCTCTTCTCCCTGCGCCTGACCGCCCAGGCCGCCACCGCCCTCGTCGACCGCGACCCGGCGCGCGCCAAGGGCGAACTGCAGCAGGTGGCCGCGCTCGCCGCCGAGGCCGCCGACGAGCTGCGCGCCGCCGTCGTCGAGCTGCGGCCCGCCGCCCTGGACGAGGACGGCCTGGTGGCGACCCTGCGCACCCAGGTGCAGGTCCTCGACCGCGCCCACACCGCGCGCGTGACGTTCGCCGCCCACGGCGTGCGCGCCCTGCCCGCCACCCAGGAAGAGGCCCTGCTGCGCGTCGCCCAGGAGGCGCTGCACAACGCCCTGCGGCACTCCGGGGCCGAGCGGGTCGCCGTCACCCTGTCCAAGCGCGGCACCGGCGCCGTCCTGCGCGTCACCGACGACGGCGGCGGCTTCGACCCGCGCGCGATACGCCGTGCCGGACGCCACCTCGGCCTGGTCTCCATGCGGGACCGCGCGGGCGGCGTGGGCGGCACGCTCACCGTCGATTCGGCGCCCGGCAAGGGCACCACGATCGAGATGGAGGTCCCCGGTGGCTGACGCAATCAGGGTGCTGCTCGTCGACGACCACCAGGTGGTCCGCCGCGGCCTGCGCACCTTCCTGGAAGTGCAGGACGACATCGAGGTCGTGGGCGAGGCGGCCGACGGCGCCGAGGGCGTCGCCCACGCCGAGGAACTCAAGCCCGACATCGTCCTGATGGACGTCAAGATGCCCGGCATGGACGGCGTGGAGGCACTGCGCCGGCTGCGCGAGCTGGGCAACGTCGCCCGCGTGCTCATCGTGACCAGCTTCACCGAACAGCGCACGGTCGTCCCGGCCCTGCGCGCGGGCGCCGCCGGATACGTCTACAAGGACATCGACCCCGACGCGCTGGCCGGCGCCATCCGCTCGGTGCACGCCGGGCACATCCTGCTCCAGCCCGAGGTGGCGGGCGCCCTGCTGTCCCAGGAGGAGACCAACTCCGGCCAGGGACGGGCCGGGTCACTCACCGAGCGGGAGCGCGAGGTGCTCGGCCTGATAGCGGACGGCCGCTCCAACCGGGAGATCGCCCGCGCGCTGGTGCTCTCCGAGAAGACCGTCAAGACCCACGTCTCGAACATCCTGATGAAGCTCGACCTGGCGGACCGCACGCAGGCCGCCCTGTGGGCCGTACGCCACGGCGTCGCGGGCTGAAACAAGCCGACAAACACTCCGTACGGCAATACGGAAGGTTCCGCTCCGAGCTGAGATTCATACCGTCGTGGGAATGTCCCCCACATGGCGCACCCTGCGCGGGGGCTCCGGCGTTCTTCAGTGCGTGCTGCGGCGACTGGCCGCGGCGAACGCGTCAGAAGGGCTTACGAAGTGAAGAACCTGAAGAAGGCAGCGGCCGTGACGATGGTGGCCGGTGGTCTGGTGGCCGCCGGTGCCGGTATGGCCTCCGCCACCGACGGATCGCTGGCCACCGGCAAGGCCGTGGGCTCGCCGGGTGTCGTCTCGGGCAACCTCGTCCAGGCCCCGGTGCACGTCCCGGTGAACGCGGTCGGCAACAGCGTGAACGTCGTCGGCGTGCTGAACCCGGCCTTCGGCAACCTCGGCATCAACCGCTGACCTCCCGCCGTGTCGGCCGTCGGCCCGGACCGCGTGGGCACGCTCCCGACCCACGTCCCCCACACCTGACCCGACCGGCCACCACAGGGCCCCGCGAGCAAAGCCGCCTCGCG
This sequence comes from Streptomyces cinereospinus, assembly GCF_042430725.1. Classification (NCBI taxonomy): domain Bacteria; kingdom Bacillati; phylum Actinomycetota; class Actinomycetes; order Kitasatosporales; family Streptomycetaceae; genus Streptomyces; species Streptomyces cinereospinus. The sequence goes on from NZ_JBHMCY010000057.1 coordinate 41,510, forward strand.
GGGCCTCAGCACGCCACCGCCCACCGACGCGCCCGCCCGGCCCGGGCCTGGCCTCGCCACCGCTCCGGCCGCCACCGCCCGAGAGCACGACCTCACCACCGCGCCCGCTCTCACCGGTCGGCCGTGTATGGCCGTCTTCTCCCTGCCGCCGGG
>NZ_JBHMCY010000057.1:41761-48843 GCF_042430725.1 Streptomyces cinereospinus
TCCACCGGCCGGCCACGGCATGCCGCGCCCGCTCTCACCGGTCGGCCGTGTATGGCCGTCTTCTCCCTGCCGCCGGGCGTGGGGCCTTGCCTTCCCCACCTGTCTCACCGATCGGCCGTGGGCCGCCGTCTTCGTCTCCACCGGCCGGCCACGGCATGCCGCGCCCGCTCTCACCGGTCGGCCGTGTATGGCCGTCTTCTCCCTGCCGCCGGGCGTGGGGCCTTGCCTTCCCCACCTGTCTCAACCGATCGGCCGTGGGCCGCCGTCTTCGTCCCCACCGGCCGGCCACGGCACGCCGCCCCCGCCCTCACCGGCCGGCCGTGTGATGCCGTCCCCCTCCATGCCGCCGGGCCACGGGACCTCGCCTCCCCCCGCCCCCACCGACCGGCGGGGGGACGCCGTTGCCCATCTCACCGCCCGGCCAGGAAGCTCACCACGACCCGCCCCGCGCCTCAGCGCCGCTCCCGCTCCTCCACCACGGAGTTGTACGCCGCGACCTGCGCCCGCCGGGCCGTCCGCTCCACCGGTCGCAGCACCCCCGCCCGGGCCGCCATCTCCGAGGCGCTCACCGCACCCCCGTGCCCGTTCTCGTACGCCAGCGAGATCAGCATCCCGACCCGCTGCGCCAGCTCCAGCACGCGCACCGCCCGCCCCGGATACCCCGGCGCCAGCACCTCGCGCCCGCGCTCGGCCCGCGCCCGGTACGCGTCGATCGCCGCCGCGGCCACCGGCCCGGACGCGGCCACGTCCAGCCGCGCCAGCACCTCGGTCGCCTCCCGCAGCGCCTCCGCCAGCTCCCGCTCCGCCTCCCCGAGCGAGGGCACGTCGGCGGGCACTGCCTCCCGCACCGGCAGGCAGTGCCACACCACCTCGACGTGCACATCACCGTCCGGCCCGGCCTCGCGCACCTCGGGCACCAGCCCCAGCGCACCCCCGTGGCAGACCACCGCCTCCTCGGCCGCCAGCGCCCGCGCGTTGAACTCCGGCGGCCCGCTCAGCCCCAGCGGATGCCCCGGCGCCGGCAGCGCGACCCGCAGCCCGGTCACGCCCAGCGCCCGGAGCCGCCCCAGCGCGAGCGTGAGCCCGACGGGCGCCGACTCACCCGGCAGTCCCGCCACCCGGTGCACGGCGTCCTCGCCCACGATGGCGAGGACGGCGTCGTCCGGTGAGACAAGTCCGGCAAGTAGGGCGTTTCCCCAAGCGGCAAGGCGTCCAGAGCGCGGTTCCGAGAGCATGCTCCCACCCTAAGTACCGGGCCGAGGGAATGGACCGGTCGACCGGTGGCGTAGATTTCGTCGTGGGCTGCGCCCACGACGCGGCCGCCCGAGCCACAGGCGTACGCGACAGCCGAGACCGGCCACACTGCAAGGGGAGACAACGCGCTCATGAGCGATGTTCTGGAGCTTCAGGACGTATCCGTGGTCCGCGAGGGCCGGGCTCTGGTGGACCAGGTCTCCTGGTCGGTCAAGGAGGGCGAGCGCTGGGTGATCCTCGGCCCGAACGGCGCCGGCAAGACCACCCTCCTCAATGTCGCCTCCAGCTACCTCTTCCCCAGCAAGGGCACCGTCACCATCCTCGGCGACACCCTCGGCAAGGTCGACGTCTTCGACCTGCGCCCCCGCATCGGCATGGCCGGCATCGCCATGGCCGACAAGCTCCCCAAGCGCCAGACCGTCCTGCAGACCGTGCTGACGGCCGCGTACGGCATGACCGCCGGCTGGCACGAGGAGTACGACGAGATCGACGAGCAGCGCGCCCGCGCCTTCCTCGACCGCCTCGGCATGTCCGACTTCCTGGAGCGCAGGTTCGGCACCCTCTCCGAGGGCGAGCGCAAGCGCACCCTCATCGCCCGCGCCCTGATGACCGACCCCGAGCTGCTCCTGCTCGACGAACCCGCCGCCGGCCTGGACCTCGGCGGCCGCGAGGACCTCGTACGCCGCCTCGGCCGCCTCGCCCGCGACCCGATCGCCCCTTCGATGATCATGGTCACCCACCACGTCGAGGAGATCGCGCCCGGCTTCACCCACGTCCTCATGATCCGCCAGGGCAAGGTCCTCGCCGCCGGCCCGCTGGAGCTGGAGCTCACCTCCCGCAACCTCTCCCTCTGCTTCGGCCTCCCGCTCGTCGTCGAGCAGGTCGGCGACCGCTGGACCGCCCAGGGCCTGCCCCTGTCCTGAGCCGGTGAAGTCCTCGCGAAGACACGGGCAAGAAGCCTCCCGAACCGGATCGCGCCCTGTCCGCGCACGGTTCGCGGTCCTACGATGACCGTGTGGAAATCGACGCGTGGGTGTGGTGGTTGATCGCGGCGGCCGGGCTCGGCATCGGACTCGTCATCACCGCGATGCCCGAACTCGGCATGCTCGCGGTGGGCGCCGTCGCGGCCTCGGCGACCGCCGGTCTCTTCGGCGGTGACGCCGTCTTGCAGGTCGTGGTGTTCGCCGTGGTCTCCACCGCCCTCATCGCGGCGGTCCGCCCCATCGCCCGCCGGCACCGCACCCAGCGGCCCGGACTCGCCACCGGCGTCGAGGCGTTGAAGGGCAGACAGGCCGTCGTCCTGGAACGCGTCGACCGCTCCGGCGGACGCATCAAGCTCGCCGGGGAGGTCTGGTCCGCCCGCGCCCTCGACACCGGCCGCGTCTTCGAAGCGGGTGAGGAAGTCGACGTGGTGGACATCGAGGGAGCCACGGCGATCGTCATGTGACCGCTTCCGAAGCCAAGGTTGCCGAACACCGCACCTGCCGTGCGACGGTCTGTCAGACTCGACCAGCAAGATCTTCAACAACCATAAGATCTGCACCAAGAGGATCTGCCGAGAGCGGATCCGCCGAACGCGCCGAGGCGGAGAAGGGTACGGGGAGCGACGATGGAACCGGTCATCATCGTCCTGATCATTCTGGTGGTGTTGGTCTTCATCGCCCTGATCAAGACGATCCAGGTCATCCCACAGGCCAGCGCCGCCATCGTGGAGCGCTTCGGCCGTTACACACGAACGCTCAACGCGGGCCTCAACATCGTGGTCCCGTTCATCGACACCATCCGCAACCGCATCGACCTGCGCGAACAGGTCGTGCCGTTCCCGCCGCAGCCGGTGATCACCCAGGACAACCTGGTGGTCAACATCGACACGGTCATCTACTACCAGGTCACCGACGCGCGGGCCGCCACCTACGAAGTCGCCAGCTACATCCAGGCGATCGAGCAGCTGACGGTCACCACCCTGCGCAACATCATCGGCGGCATGGACCTGGAGCGCACCCTGACCTCCCGCGAGGAGATCAACGCCGCCCTGCGCGGCGTCCTCGACGAGGCCACCGGCAAGTGGGGCATCCGCGTCAACCGCGTCGAACTGAAGGCGATCGAGCCGCCCACCTCCATCCAGGACTCCATGGAGAAGCAGATGCGCGCCGACCGCGACAAGCGCGCCGCGATCCTCCAGGCCGAAGGTGTCCGCCAGTCCGAGATCCTGCGCGCCGAGGGCGAGAAGCAGTCCCAGATCCTGCGCGCCGAGGGCGAGGCCAAGGCCGCCGCGCTGCGCGCCGAGGGCGAGGCCCAGGCCGTCCGTACGGTCTTCGAGGCCATCCACGCCGGCGACCCGGACCAGAAGCTGCTCAGCTACCAGTACCTCCAGATGCTGCCGAAGATCGCCGAGGGCGACGCCAACAAGCTCTGGATCGTCCCCAGCGAGATCGGCGACGCCCTCAAGGGCCTCTCCGGCGCCATGGGCAACTTCGCCCCGCAGGCCGGGGGTTCCGGCTCGTCGGGCAACGGCACCGGCTCGGGTCAGGAACGCCGAGAGAAGCCGAGCATCGACTAGGGGTGCGTCTGCACGCCGGCCAGCCCCCGCGCCGTCGTCCTTCGAGGGCGCGGGGAACTGCGCGGCCGGCCACGGACAACCGCCAGCCGACGCCGACGAACCGCCGCACCGCTCAAGCCGCAGCCGAGGCCAACCACTCGGGCAACGCCTCGTAGTCGTCCTGCGCCAAGGCCAAGAGCATCGCGTCCGCCGGCGTCGGCTCGAACGGCTCCCGAAGCAGCGGCATCCCCGCCTCCTCCGGCGTCCGATTCGCCTTGCGGTGGTTGTCCTCCGCGCACGAGGCCACCGTGTTCAGCCAGGTGTCCCGGCCCCCCTGGGACCTCGGCACCACGTGGTCCACGGTCGTCGCCCGGCGACCGCAGTACGCGCACCTGTGCCGGTCCCGCACCAGCACACCCCGCCTCGACCACGGCGCTTGTCTTCGGAACGGCACCCGCACGTACCGGCACAACCTGATGACCCGGGGCGCGGGGATGTCCACCGCGGCTCCCCGCATCCGCAGTTCGGGGTGGGCCTGCTCGACGACGGCCTTGTCCTGGAGCACCAGAACGACGGCTCGGTTCAGCGTCACCGTCGACAGCGGCTCGAAGCTCGCGTTCAGTACCAGCGTGTCCCGCATACCAGCCCACCTCCCGTGTGCACCGGCCCACCCCGTGGCGGGCTGGGATCAACTCTGGCCGTGCACGCCGAGATGGACAACGCAATATCCGCTGCCCCACGAGGTACGACCTCGTGGGCCCCTCGGCCACAAAAATGCCCGCCTCCGGTCACTCCCGGACCAGAGGCGGGCGAACGTTCCGTGAACGTCAGGCTTCGGCAGGCACCTCGTACTCACCGATGAGCTGGGCCCGGCCCAGCGTGTGGAACCGCAGATTGAAGCCCACGACGGCCGGACTGGCGTCCGCGTCCGGCCCGAGCTTCTCCTGGTCCACGGCGTACACCGTGAACACATAGCGGTGCGGTCCGTCCCCGGGCGGCGGCGCGGCACCGCCGAAGTCCTTCGTGCCGTAGTCGTTGCGCGCGTGCACCGCGCCCTCCGGCAGCCCCTCGAACTTCCCGCTGCCCGCGCCCGCCGGCAGCTCGGTCACCGAGACCGGGATGTCGAACACGACCCAGTGCCAGAACCCGCTGCCCGTCGGGGCGTCCGGGTCGTAGCACGTCACGGCGAAACTCCTGGTCTCGGCCGGGAAACCGTCCCACCGCAGATGCGGTGAGGTGTTGCCGGCCGCGTGGACCTGAGCGTCCTTGAGGGTCGCACCCCCCTGCACGTCCTCGCTCGTGACCGTGAACGACGGCACGGGCGGATGGAAGTCGTGGGGGAGCGGCCGCCTCTTGAGCTCGGTCACCTCGGTACCTCCTGATCGGATGGTTCAGTGACTTCCGAGCCTAGAACCAGTTGCGCCTGCTGCCGACTTCGGACAGCCACTGGTTGAGGTAGGCCACCCAGTCGGTGCCCTGGTAGTCGTGCAGCCCCACCTGGAACGAGCGGAAGGTGTCGCTGCCCTCGCTGAACAGCCCCGGCTTCTTGTCCATCTCCAGCACGACGTCCATCGCCTGCTCGTCGGCCACGAAGCTCAACTCGACCTGGTTCAGCCCCCGGTACTGCTGCGGCGGCAGGAACTCGATCTCCTGGTAGAACGGCAGCCGCTGACGCGTCCCCCGGATGTGACCGCGCTCCATGTCCGCGTTCTTGAAGCGGAAGCCCAGCTGGATGAAGGCGTCCAGGATCGCCTTCTGCGCGGGCAGCGGGTGCACGTTGATCGGGTCCAGGTCGCCGGAGTCCACGGCGCGCGCGATCTCCAGCTCCGTGGTCACCCCGATGTGCATCCCGCGCAGCGACTGACCGTCGATCATGGTGATCGGCGTCTCCCACGGGATGTCCAGCCCGAACGGCACCGCGTGCACGGCGTTCGCCTGCAACTCGAAGGCACCGCCGAGGCGCACCTTCGTGAACTCGACGTCCTGCTTGTACTCGGTGTCCTGGCCCTCGACCTCGACCTTGGCCTGCAACCCGACCGACAGCGCCTCGATCCGCTGGTTCACCGACCCGCCCTGGATCCGTACCTCACCCTGGACCACGCCGCCCGGCACGACGTTGACCTCGGTCAGCTCCGTCTCGACCGAAGCCCCACCGGCCCCCAGGCTCGCGAGCAGCTTCTTGAACGCCATGTCTCTCCCTCGATCACTACGTCTTCGTCACTACGTCTCTGATCACTACGAACGCGATCCGGCCGTAGCCGGTTCCGGGCTCCACCCTGGCAAGACGGGCGTCCCCCGGCCACCTCACCGCGCCCACCCCTCTGCACTACCCTCGGACGGCATGATCGCGACCCCCGACCGTACGCCCCTGCCCCGGACGTTCTTCGACCGGCCCGTGCTGGACGTGGCCCCCGACCTCCTCGGCCGCATCCTCGTACGCGCCACCCCGGACGGTCCGATCGCGCTGCGCCTGACCGAGGTCGAGGCCTACGACGGCCCGAACGACCCCGGATCCCACGCCTACCGCGGCCGCACGCCCCGCAACGACGTGATGTTCGGTCCACCCGGACACGTGTACGTCTACTTCACCTATGGCATGTGGCACTGCATGAACCTGGTGTGCGGACCCGAGGGCACGGCGAGCGCCGTGCTGCTGCGCGCCGGCGAGATCATCGAGGGCGCCGAGCTGGCCCGCACCCGTCGACTCTCGGCCCGTCACGACAAGGAACTGGCCAAAGGTCCGGCCCGCCTGGCCACCGCCCTGGACGTGGACCGCGCCCTGGACGGCACCGACGCCTGCGCTCCCGGCGACACACCTCTGCGCGTACTGACCGGCACCCCGGCCCCCTCTCACCAGGTACGCAACGGCCCGCGCACCGGGGTGGCCGGTGACGGCGGTGACGGGAACGCCCACCCGTGGCGGTTCTGGGTCGCCAACGACCCGACGGTGAGCCCCTACCGGGCCCACATGCCACGCCGCCGTCGAAGTTGACGTGTCCTCCCGAGGTGCGTAATGTATTCCGAGCCGCTGAACCGGGTACTGCGAACGTCAGCAGCCGGAGCGGCCAAACCACTACCTACCGAGCACCCCTCCAGCGGGGTCGATTCCGGTGTGTTCGCATGCCTGAATTGGAATCCGCGGAGCCCGATTATAAACCGGGCAGGGAATCGGTTAACGTAGTGAATGTCGAAAGGTCGCGAGGCCTAAAGACAAACCCCGCCGACCGGGGATCGGGCCGAAAAGGTTCTGATAGAGTCGGAAGCGCCGGAAAGGGAAACGCGAGAGCGG
>NZ_JBHMCY010000058.1:0-33295 GCF_042430725.1 Streptomyces cinereospinus
GCGGCTGACGGGCGGCTGACGGGCGGCTGACGGGCGGCTGACGGGCGGCTGACGGGCGGCTGACGGCACGGACGCACGGCACGAGGCACCGGTTCCCCTTCCCGGAACCGGTGCCTCGTGCCGCAGGGGGTGTGCGGGGCGGGTCCGGTCAGCCCTTCCAGGCCCGCGCCACCGTGCCGTCCTTGACCTCGAAGTTCAGCCGGCCCACCCGGTACTCCATCGTGATGATCGTCCCCGGCGGCAGGGAACGCACCGTCGTCCAGCCACGCCCACGCGCGCGCTCCTCGGCGTCGGACTGCGGCAGGCCGACATAGGTCTCGGGATCGTCATCGGGTTCGGATGTCGAAAACGGTGCCATGCCCGCCACGCTAGGCGCTGCGCCACGGAGGGGAAAGGGGACACTGTGCACGGGCTGTCGCTGATCCCCCTCCGGTCACACTTCTGTCACAGGATCACGCCACGCGTTTCAGTGGAACTCCGTCACACGGACGGGCGGTTGCGTCCCCCTTGCGGGGGTATACGAACGCAATTTTCGCGCGGCGTCACCGCGTTCCGAAAAGCCGGGTGGAGAGTTCACACAGGACTGCCCCCGGACGCCTTTTCTCGCCGATTTCGGACGTGCTCGCGCGCAGCCGCGAGATGCCGGAACAGCACAGAAATGACACGCATTCCGCACAGAATCCCCGTACGCCCGCTGCCGCCGCCGCGGTCGCGTGAGCGTCACGGCGGGGGCTCGCGGGCACCCGTGGCGCGGGCCGGACGGGGGCCTGAACGCCGAGGAGCGAAAGGGCGAGCGCGGCATGGGGACCCAGACCGTACCGGCGACAGCGCGGCCGGTACCGGACCGGCGGCAGGGCCGGGTGATCGTCGACTGGCTGACCACCACCGACCACAAGAAGATCGGCCATCTCTACCTGATCACGTCGTTCGCGTTCTTCCTGATCGGCGGGGCGATGGCGCTGGTGATGCGCGCCGAGCTGGCCCGGCCGGGCCTGCAGCTCCTGACCAACCAGGAGTTCAACCAGCTGTTCACGCTGCACGGCACGATCATGCTGCTGCTGTTCGCGACGCCGAGCTTCGCGGGCTTCGCCAACGAGCTGATGCCGTTGCAGATCGGCGCCCCGGACGTGGCCTTCCCGCGGCTGAACATGCTCTCCTACTGGCTGTTCCTGTTCGGCGGGCTGATCGTGCTCGGCTCACTCCTCGTGCCGGACGGGCCGGCCGCCTTCGGCTGGTTCGCGTACGCGCCGCTGAACAGCCTGGAGCGTTCGCCGGGCGTCGGCCCCGATCTGTGGATCATGGGACTGGCGCTGTCCGGGTTCGGCACGATCCTCGGCGCGGTCAACTTCCTCACCACGATCATCGGGATGCGCGCCCCCGGGATGACCATGTTCCGGATGCCGATCTTCACCTGGAACACGCTGTTCACGTCGATCCTGATCCTGCTGGCGTTCCCGGTGCTGGCGGCGGCGCTGCTGGTGCTGGAGGCGGACCGGCGGTTCGGCAGCCAGGTCTTCGACGCGGCGAGCGGTGGGGCGCTGCTGTGGCAGCACCTGTTCTGGTTCTTCGGGCACCCGGAGGTCTACATCATCGCGCTGCCGTTCTTCGGCATCGTCACGGAGATCATCCCGGTCTTCAGCCGCAAGCCGGTCTTCGGTTACGGGGCGCTGGTCGGCGCCACCATGGCGATCACCGGCCTGTCGGTGGTGGTGTGGGCGCACCACATGTTCGCCACCGGCGCGGTGCTGCTGCCGTTCTTCTCCTTCATGAGCTTCCTGATCGCCGTGCCGACCGGGGTGAAGTTCTTCAACTGGACCGGGACCATGCTCAAGGGCTCGCTGTCCTTCGAGACGCCCATGCTGTGGTCGGTGGGCTTTCTGGTGACGTTCCTGCTCGGCGGGCTGACCGGGGTGATCCTGGCCTCGCCGCCGCTGGACTTCCACGTCACGGACTCGTACTTCGTGGTGGCGCACTTCCACTACGTGGTGTTCGGCACCGTCGTCTTCGCCGTCTTCGCGGGCTTCTTCTTCTGGTGGCCCAAGTTCACCGGGAAGATGCTCGACGAGCGGCTCGGCAAGATCCAGTTCTGGACGCTCTTCGCCGGCTTCCACACCACGTTCCTGGTGCAGCACTGGCTCGGCGCCGAGGGCATGCCCCGCCGGTACGCCGACTACCTGGCCGCGGACGGCTTCACCGCCCTGAACACGGTCTCCTCGATCGGCGCGTTCCTGCTCGGCCTGTCGACGCTGCCGTTCCTCCACAACGTCTGGAAGACCGCCAGGTACGGCCGGACGGTGGAGGTCGACGACCCCTGGGGCTACGGGCGCTCCCTGGAGTGGGCGACCTCCTGCCCGCCGCCGCGCCACAACTTCACGACGCTGCCGCGGATCCGCTCCGACTCCCCGGCGTTCGACGTGCACCACCCGGAGTACGCCGGGCGCCACGTCGTCCAGGAGCCCGGCGTTCCGGAGCCCGGCTCGGGCGGTCTCGGGCGGCCGTGACCGCCCGGGCCCGTGCGGCCCGCCCCGGGACGCGGTGCCCGGGGGTCACGCCCCCGGACGCCGGCTGAGGTCGGCGCCGAAGAGCCGCAGCAGTTCGTCCTCGACCACCGGGGTGAGCGCCTCGACGAAGCCGTCCGCCAGGTGTCCGTAGTCCCGGTAGACCATGGTGTTGCCCACCACGACCGGGCAGTTGCCGGATGGGGCGCAGACCCAGTCGTAGGGGTCGATGGTCGCCACGTCCTCGGCGGCCGCCGCCGCCCGGATCGCCTCGGTGACCTCGGGCGCGGGGTCGGCGTCCGCGCGGTCGCGGGCGCAGGAGCCCAGGCTCTCGGGGTGCGCCACCGCGCAGTCCACCGCGTTGTTCCTGGGCCATGGGGTGTCCAGCAGGGTGAGCACCCGGGTGCGGCCCTGCTGGAGCATCCGGTAGGTCTCGGCCTGGCCCTTGCCCCACTCCTGCGCCATGTCGCCGTCCCCGTACAGCTTCGCCGAGTTGGAGCTGGAGGTGATGACGAGTTCGGGCTCCATCCCGCGGATCTTGTCGAGGGTCACCGCCCGCCAGTCGTCGCAGGTCGAGTAGGGGCCGCCGTTGTACTCGATGGTGATCTGGGAGACCTTGCACGCGTTCTTGGTGAACGAGTAGAGCCGCCAGTGGTGCTTGCGGGCGATCGCGTCGAGCGCCGGGAACCACTGCGCGACGTGCGAGTCGCCGAACAGCACCACGGTGCGGTCGGCGGTGGTGTCGCCGTACAGGCAGGGCTGCGTCTGCACCGTGCCGGTCATGGTGAGGGCGCAGTCGTCGGTGTAGACCTCGGACCGCTTGTAGGCCGTGTCCCGCATGCTCGGTTCGAGGTTGGACGGGAGCTTCTCCACCCGCTGCTCCAGCAGCTCGGTCAGTGCGGCGCGGGGGTCGGACGCGGTCGCGAGGGTCTCCTTGGTGTCCTGCCGCGCCCCGCCCCCGTCCAGGGCCGGCGGGAACTGCGCGGCGAACACCGCGGCCGCGGCGGCGACCGCCGACAGGCCCAGGCCCAGCGAGAGTCCCCGGGCGGCACGGGCCTTGAAGACGCGGTGGAAGCGCATCGGGTTCTCGACCAGGTGCAGGGTGCCCCAGGCGAGGACGATGCCGCCCAGGGCGGCGGTCAGCCGCAGCGGTCCCTCGTGCTCGCCGAATCCGGCGGCGGCCGGGACGATGACGATGAGCGGCCAGTGCCACAGGTACCAGGCGTAGGAGATGCCGCCGATCCAGACGGCGGGGCGCAGCGACAGGACCGCGCCCGCGCCGTAGCGGCCGGCCGCCGCACCGCCGGCCAGGACGGCCGCGGCGCCGAGGACCGGGATCACGGCGTTGTGGCCGGGGAAGCGGGTGCTCTCGTCGAAGGTCACCGCCGCGTAGCCGACGGCGGCCAGGCCGGCCCAGCTCAGGACGGCCGCGACCGGACGCGGGATGGCGTCGAGGCGGTGCGCCGCCAGGGCCAGCAGGGCGCCCACGGCCAGCTCCCAGATCCGTCCCTGCGAACCGAAGTAGGCCCATGAGGGGGAGGTCTCGGTGAGGTGGAGGTTCAGGGCGAAGGAGGCCGCGGCCAGGGCGAGCAGCGGGACCGCCAGCAGGACCCGGCGCCGGAACAGCTTCAGGGCGACGATCAGGACGATGGGCCAGATCAGGTAGAACTGCTCCTCGACCGCCAGTGACCAGAAGTGCTGGAACGGCGAGGGCGGCACGTCCGTGTTGAAGTAGTCGGTCCCGGCCTCGGCCAGCCGGAAGTTGACGACGTACCAGGCGGAGGCGACGGCGTCCTTGGCGTAGTCCGCGAAGCGCAGCGGCCCGAGGAAGAGCCAGGAGCCCGCCAGCGTCGCCAGGACGACGAGAGTGGAGGCGGGCAGCAGGCGCAGCGCCCGGCGGGCGTAGAAGCGGCCCAGCGATATCCGGCCCTCCCGGGTCCACTCGCGGAGCATCAGCGAGGTGATCAGGAAGCCGGAGATCACGAAGAAGACGTCCACGCCGACGTACCCGCCGGCCACCGAGGAGACCCCGGAGTGGCCGAGCACCACGAGTGTGACGGCCACCGCGCGCAGGCCCTGGATGTCCAGCCGCAGTCCCGCGCCGCCCGCCGCCGACGGGGGCCGTTTCCCGTGGTCCCCGGGGGCTCCGTCCCGGGGCTGCGGAAGGGAGGGGACGTCGGGGGACGTGGGCCGCGGGGCGTGCGCGAGGCGGCGGACGGGCACCGTGCAGATCTCCTTGCTCGTGGGGCGTCATCCGGCCGGCGCTGGTGATCGCCCCGGAGCCGGACGATCGAACTTACCCCCGGCAGGGCCCGTGCGTCACGTCGCGGTCATTACATCGCCATAACGAGGAGGTGGATCTGGTTTGAACACCGGCCGACAACAACCCTTTCGGGCGGGGTCGCGCACGGCACCGTGGGACACGTCACTCAGCCGGCGAGCGGTGGGCCGGACACCGCGGGCGGACCCTGCACGCGGGCCGCGCCGTCCGGGAGGACCAGCGTTGTCCCGGCCTCGATGCGCTCCGGACGGGGGCCGATGGTCTTCTTGTTGGCCTCGTAGAGGGCCTGCCAGCCGCCCCGGACCTGGTATGTGCGGGCGATCGCGTACAGCGTGTCGCCGGGCTTCACGGTGTACCAGCGGCCCTTGAGGCCGTACCGCGTCGCGCAGACCGGCCAGGCTCCCCAGCCCTGGACGGCGACCACCTCGCGGGCCACCGCGATCTGCTGCTGGCGGGTGGCGAGGTCCGCGCGCGGGGCGTACTTCAGGCCGCCGAACGCCTTCCAGGTGGATGGTGAGAACTGCAGGCCGCCGTAGTAGCCGTTGCCGGTGTTGATGTGCCAGTTGCCGCCGCTCTCGCACTGGGCGACGCAGCCCCAGGGCCACTGGTCGTCGGCGCAGGCGGCGGACTCGTGCACGGCGGCCGGGCCGGACGCCGGGAGCGGGGACGGGGGTGCCGCCTGGGCGGCGGCGGGGGCGAGGACGGTGAACAGGGTCGCGGCGAGGGCGATCGTCAGGGATCTGCTGCGCATCGGCTCACGCTAGGCGGCGGCGCGCGCCGGTCCGGCCGAGCCGCGCCCGCCGCGGCCGGGGGCTCCACCCGGTCGGCGGACCGGGCCGAGCCCCGTGCGGCGCCTGCGCGCGGGCGGCTCAGAGGACCAGGCGCTGCCCGGGCACGAGCACGTCGGGATCGCCGCCGACGACGTCCCGGTTGGCGGCGTGCAGCCGCTGCCAGGTGGTGCCGTTGCGGGCCGCGATGCCGCTCAGCGTGTCGCCCGGGCGGACGGTGCAGTCGCCGCGGGAGGCGTCCCGGTCGGTGTGCCCCGACGCGCGGGCCGGCGCCGTCGCGGGCTGCGACGAGGGGGACGGGGCCGACCGCGGCCGACCGGGCCGGGCCGGGGCGGCGCGCTCCGGGGCCCCGTTGCCGGCGGACGCGTCGGGGGCGGCCGGCGCGCTGCCGTACGCCCCGGCCCGGGCCGAGCAGGTGGGCCACGCGCCCCAGCCCTGGCCGCGCTGGACCTTGGTGGCGACGGCGATCTGCTGCTCCCTGGTCGCCCCGTCGGCGGTCGGGGCGTAGACCGTGCCGCCGTACGCGCGCCAGGTGCCGGCGGAGAACTGCAGGCCGCCGTAGTAGCCGTTGCCGGTGTTGATGTGCCAGTTGCCGCCGCTCTCGCACTGGGCGATGCGGTCCCACACTCCGCCGTCCGCCGCCGCGGCACCGCCGCTCGCGGCCAGCAGCCCGAGCGGGGCGAGCAGGGCCGCCCCGGCGAGGACCGCCGACGTACGGGTCTTACGGACGTTGCCGCGGGTGGTATCGGCACATTCGGACATGTGATTCCCTCTCGACGCACCCGGGTTCCCCCAGGCCGGGCGCGGTTCCCGCGCAGGGGCGCGGTCGCCGGGCCGGCCCCGTCCGCCGGGGGTCGTGCTGTGGGCCGGCCTGCCGCGGCCGGCCCGGGCCGGTGGACGTGTCCGGGCGGTGCTCGTTGCACACGGCGCAGGAATGTACGGAGCGCGCCGAGCCGGGATCAACCAATTGCCCGTCCGCCGAGGCCAGTTGCCAGTTACCCGAAGTAACGACGATTTCCGGACACCCATTTCGTTCGCCGATTTCCGGATTTGTCGACCACCTCACCCATCCGCTTGTGACTCACCTCACCCCATCAAGTGCCGTACTGGCGACGCGACTTGACGGAGAGTGTCCGTTTCCGGGTCGGTCGTGACCGTGTGCGGTGGATGGTTCGATTCCGTTCGTCAGGCAGCGTGACTACCGCCACAGCTCGGCCGTTGTCTTCTTCATGAGCCGGGGGCCCACCCCGGACCACAGGCCGGGAGCCCCCCGGCCTCGCCACGCACCGCATCCCGAGGGAGCCCCCCGTGCCGCGCATGCTCGACGTCAGCGACGAGGTACGCGCCGAGATCGGCGACGAAGAAGCCGACCGGCTGCTCGCCGGAGACAACACCCCGGGCAGTTACGACTGCACGTCCTGCCGCACCCCCGGCGACTCCGAGCGCGAGCGCACCAGCACCGTCCTGTTCATCGGTGACGAGACCGCCGTGCTCGCCTTCGCCCACGCCGGCTGCCTGCCCTCCCAGGTCGTCCAGGTCGCCGAGGAGCAGCTCCAGGGCGCCGTGAGGTCCATCAGCGGCGACACGGCCGACCTCGAAGCCGAGAAGGTCGTGCCCGAGCAGGCCGTGCTCGGCGTGACCAGCGGACTGGTGCTGATCGCCGGGGAGTTGCACCCGGCCCTGGTCGTCGAGCCCACCGGCCCCATCGTCCGCCCCGGCTCCACCGCCGCCGGGGACGACTTCCTGCCGCTGCTGATCGAGCAGGGCTTCATGCCCGTCACCGAGCTGAGCTCCGTACCGCCGGTGCTGCACGGCTGGTCCGTCCTGCTCGCCATGGGGCAGCTGCACGCGGTGCTCCAGCCGGCGCCGAACGGCGGGCAGCCGGTGGCCTGGTGGCAGGCGCACCAGCCGTTGCAGGTGACCGAGGGATGGCGGGCGGCCGCGAACAAGCACCAGCAGGTGCTCATGTTCGCCGCGCCGGTGGGCTCCATCGGGCGCCAGCCCCGGGAGGACCTGCTGCGGGACGCGCTGGACAAGGCCGCGGCCAACGGCCAGCTGGTCGCGAGTGTGCTGCCGCTCGCCGGTACGTGAGCGCGGGAACGCGCCGCACGGGGCGGGCGCGCCGACGGCCGCGGGACGTCCCTGGCCGGCCGCGCGGTTCCCCGCGCCCCGCACCGGACGCCGCCCGACCGCATCCCTTCCCGTCCGGGGTCGTTTGGACATACGTGCACGCATACGACGTTTCCCGCCGCCAGTCCTTGCAGCCGATCCCGTCCGCTCGGTCAGGTCAGGATCATTCCGGCGGCCCCTCGGCCACGCCGATCTACGACGCGCTCTGCGTCGAGTACGTCAAGTCCTTCCGTGCGCTGCCGGGTGACCGGCGCGGCGAGGAGAACCTGGGGTTCGTCGCCTTCGGGTACCTGTCACAGGGCTCGATGACGCACAGCGGCTCGTACAGCGCCTACAGCGCGGGCGCGCAGAGCGCCCGGCACGGCGGCGGGCAGCAGCCGACGTGGCAGCGGGTCGGGACGGTCGGGCAGCAGCACACCACCGGGACGTATCACGTCCCCGCGCTTCCCCCCGGCCCCCGCCGGGGCAGCTGAGAAGGGCGGCCCCGCCCGGGCCGCCCTTCTCGCCTGCTCTGCCGCTGCTTCTTCGTCTACTTCTTCTTCGTCTACTTCTTCTTCGCGCCGCGCTTCTCGCGCACCCGCACCGAAATATGGATCGGCGTGCCCTCGAAGCCGAACTCCTCGCGCAGCCGACGCTCGATGAAGCGCCGGTAGCCCGCCTCGATGAAGCCGGAGGCGAAGAGCACGAACCGCGGCGGCTTGGTGCCGGCCTGGGTGCCGAACAGGATGCGCGGCTGCTTGCCGCCCCGGATCGGGTGCGGATGGGCGGAGACCAGCTCACCCAGGAACGCGTTCAGCCGGCCCGTCGGGACCCGCGTCTCCCAGCCCGCCAGGGCGGTCTCGATCGCCGGGACCAGCTTCTCCATGTGCCGCCCGGTGCGCGCCGAGACGTTCACCCGGGGCGCCCAGGCGACCTGGCCCAGCTCGGTCTCGATCTCCCGCTCCAGGTAGTAGCGGCGCTCCTCGTCGAGGGTGTCCCACTTGTTGTACGCGATGACGAGCGCGCGGCCCGCCTCGACGGCCATGGTGACGATCCGCTGGTCCTGCACCGAGATGGACTCGGCGGCGTCGATGAGGACGACGGCCACCTCGGCCTTCTCGACGGCGGCGGCGGTGCGCAGTGAGGCGTAGTAGTCGGCGCCCTGCTGGAGGTGGACGCGCTTGCGGATGCCGGCCGTGTCGACGAACTTCCAGGTGGTGCCGCCGAGTTCGATCATTTCGTCGACCGGGTCGCGGGTGGTGCCGGCGAGTTCGTTGACGACGACGCGCTCCTCGCCCGCCACCTTGTTCAGCAGCGAGGACTTGCCGACGTTGGGGCGGCCGATCAGGGCGATGCGGCGCGGGCCGCCGACGCCGGTGCCGCCGACGGCGTCGCGCGGCGCCTCCGGCAGCGCCTCCAGGACGGCGTCCAGCATGTCGCCGGTGCCGCGGCCGTGCAGCGCGGAGACGGGGTAGGGCTCGCCGAGGCCGAGGGACCACAGGTAGGCCGCGTCGGCCTCGCCGCTCGGGCCGTCCACCTTGTTGGCGCACAGCACGACCGGCTTGCCGGCCTTGCGCAGCAGCCGGACGACCGCTTCGTCGGTGTCGGTGGCGCCCACCTTGGCGTCGACCACGAAGACGACCGCGTCGGCCGCTTCGATGGCGAACTCGGCCTGCGCGGCGACGGACGCGTCGATGCCGAAGACGTCCTGCTCCCAGCCGCCGGTGTCGACGACCTTGAAGCGGCGGCCCGCCCACTCGGCCTCGTAGGTGACGCGGTCGCGGGTGACGCCCGGCTTGTCCTCCACGACGGCCTCGCGGCGTCCGATGATGCGGTTCACCAGGGTCGACTTGCCGACGTTGGGACGGCCGACCACGGCGAGGACGGGCAGCGGTCCGTGCCCGGCCGCCTCGATGGCGCCCTCGACCTCCTCCAGGTCGAAGCCCTCTTCGGCGGCGAGCTCCATGAACTCCGCGTACTCGGCGTCGCCGAGCGCCCCGTGATCGTGCTCGAACGCGTCCGAGCCGTCGGGCTGGATCTGGTCGTTCATGAAGTCCGTACCTCGTCGTTCATCGTGGTGATCGGTGGAGCGCCCGGTTCGGGGTGATCCACTACTCAGTGTCGCCCAGCGCCCGGTCGGGCGCCCGGCGTTTTGACGGCCCGGCCGGGCCGTCAGGCCCGGCCGCCGGAAGCGGACAGCCGGCCGGTGAGCCGTCTGGCCTGCTCCAGATGCCCGGTGAGCTGCTTCTGGATGCGCCCGGTCGCCTCGTCCAGCGCCGTGCGCGTGCGCCGCCCGCTGCCGTCGCCCGCCTCGAACGGTTCGCCGAAGACGACGTCGATGCGGTGCCGCAGCGGAGGCAGCCCCTTCATCAACCGTCCCCGCCGCTCGGAACTTCCCAGCACGGCCACCGGGACGACCGGGGCGCCGCTGCGCACGGCGAAGTAGGCGAGCCCGGCGCGCAGCGCGGCGAAGTCGCCCTCGCCCCGGGTGCCTTCCGGGAATATGCCGAGCACACCGCCGGCGGACAGCACGTCCAGCGCCCGGGTGACCGCGGTGCGGTCGGTGCTCTGCCGGTCCACCTTCACCTGGCCGATCCCGGTCAGGAAGGCGTCGAGCGGGCCGGCGAACGCCTCCTTCTTGATCAGGAAGTGCACCGGCCGGGGCGCGACGCCCATCACCATCGGACCGTCGACGTTGTGCGAGTGGTTGACGGCGAGGACGGCCGGGCCGGTCGCCGGGACCTTCCAGGCGCCCAGGACCCGGGGCCGCCACAGCGCGTGCATCAGCGGCAGGCCGATGCGCCGGCCGACCTCCGCGCCCCGCCGGGACGGTGCCTCGGTCACTTCGCCGCCCGCTTCTCCTCGACCAGGCCGACGACACACTCGACGACCTGCGCCAGCGTGAGGTCGGTGGTGTCCACCTCGACCGCGTCGTCCGCCTTGGCGAGCGGCGAGGTCTTCCGGCTGGAGTCGGCGGCGTCCCGCTTGATCAGGGCCTCGCGGGTGGCGTCGACGTCGGCGTTCTTCAGCTCACCGCTGCGCCGGGCGGCGCGGGCCTCCGGGGAGGCGGTGAGGAAGATCTTCAGGTCGGCGTCCGGCAGCACCGTGGTGCCGATGTCGCGGCCCTCGACGACGATGCCGGTCCGGGCGTCGGCCGCGATCGAGCGCTGCAGCTCGGTGATCCGGGCCCGCACCTCGGGCACCGCGCTGACCGCGCTGACCTTGGCGGTGACCTCCTGGGTGCGGATCGGGCCGGCCACGTCCACCCCGTCGACCGTGATCGTCGGGCCGGCCGGGTCGGTGCCGGAGACGATGTCCGGCTTGCCCGCCACGGCGGCGATCTCCGAAGGGTCGGTCACGTCGACCCCGTTGGTCACCATCCACCAGGTGATCGCCCGGTACTGGGCACCGGTGTCCAGGTAGCTCAGACCGAGCCGCGCCGCCACCGCCTTCGACGTGCTGGACTTGCCCGTGCCGGAGGGGCCGTCGATGGCGACAATCACTGCCGGGGCGCTTTCCACTGTGGGGAACCTTCCTGGGCCGGGGTGGCGGGCGGGGCATGACGGTGCCCTGCACAAGGTTACTGGGTACGGGTCACTCGTCCGGCCCACCCGCCCGGCGGCGCTCCCGCCGGGCGGGGGCCCGGACGGCCGCCTACTGCCGCAGCGCCCAGCCCCGCTCCCGCAGCGCCGCGCCGAGCACGGGCACCGCCTTGGGCTCCACCATCAGCTGCACCAGACCGGCCTGCCGGCCCGTCGCGTGCTCGATCCGCACGTCCTCGATGTTGACGCCGGCCTGCCCCGCGTCCGCGAAGATACGGGCCAGCTGACCGGGCTGGTCGTCGATGAGCACCGCGACCACCTCGTACGCCCGCGGCGCGGTCCCGTGCTTGCCGGGCACCCGGACCTGCCCGGCGTTGCCCCGCCGCAGCACGTCCTCGATGCCGGCGGTCCCCTCCCGGCGCTTGGCCTCGTCGGAGGACTGGAGTGCGCGCAGCGCCCGGACCGTGTCGCCGAGGTCGGTGGCGACCTCGCCGAGCAGGTCGGCGACCGGCCCGGGGTTGGCGGAGAGGATGTCGATCCACATCCGCGGGTCGGAGGCGGCGATCCGGGTCACGTCCCGGATGCCCTGCCCGCACAGCCGTACGGCCGCCTCCTGGGCGTGCTCCAGGCGGGCGGCGACCAGGCTGGAGACCAGGTGGGGCATGTGCGAGACCAGCGCGACGGCCCGGTCGTGGGCGTCGGCGTCCATGACGACCGGCACGGCACGGCAGTACGAGACCAGTTCCAGGGCGAGGTTCAGCACCTCGGTGTCGGTGTCCCGGGTGGGCGTGAGCACCCAGGGGCGGCCCTCGAACAGGTCGCCGGTCGCGGCCAGCGGGCCGGACTTCTCCCGGCCGGACATGGGGTGTGTGCCGAGGTAGCAGGTCAGGTCCAGTCCGAGCGCCTCCAGCTCGCGGCGAGGGCCGCCCTTGACGCTGGCCACGTCCAGGTAGCCGCGGGCGGCCCCGCGGCGCATGGCGTCCGCGAGCACCGCGGCGACGTGCGCGGGCGGGGCGGCGACGACCGCGAGGTCGACGGGCCCGTCGGGGGCCTGGTCCGTGCCGGCGCCGAGTGCGGCCGCCGTACGGGCCTGCCCGGGGTCGTGGTCGGCGAGGTGGACGGCGACGCCGCGCTGGACGAGGGCCAGGGCGACGGAGGTGCCGATGAGCCCGGTGCCGATGACGAGTGCGGTTCTCACTGGGCGATGTCCTTGCGCAGGGCCGCGGCGGCGCCGAGGTAGACGTGGGTGATGCCGGCGCGCGGCCGGTCGGAGTCGATGTGCGCGAGCACGCGCACCACGCGGGGCATCGCGCCCTCGACGTCGAGTTCCTGGGCGCAGATCAGCGGGACGTCGACGATGCCGAGCTTGCGGGCGGCGGCGGCCGGGAAGTCGCTGTGCAGGTCGGGCGTGGCGGTGAACCAGATGCTGATCAGGTCGTCGGTGCTCAGTCCGTTCCGCTCCAGGATGGCGGTGAGCAGGGTCCCGACCTGCTCGTCCATGTGGCCGGCCTCGTCCCGTTCGAGTTGGACGGCGCCCCGGACCGCTCGTACCGCCACGGCGTTGCTCCTCGCTGCTGTGCGACATCGGCTGCTCGTCCGTCAAGCCTAGTCAGGCCGCGGACGGCCGGTGGGGGGCGCTCGCCCGCTGAGACGCGGCGCCCGCGCGGAGCAGGGCTCCGTCACGGGGCGCCGCCGTGCCGGCGGTGCCGCCGGCGGCTCAGTGGTCCCAGAGCGCGCCGATCGTCACCAGTTCGCTCTGGTACTCGATCCGGTCCGCCCACGCGGTGGGCCAGGCGTCGGCGCCGAGGTACGCGCCCGCGAAGGCCCCGGCGAGGCACGCGAGGGAGTCGGAGTCGCCGGAGCTGCACGCCGCCCGGCGCAGCGCGGTCAGCGGCTCGTCGACCAGGAGCAGGAAGCACAGCAGCCCGGTGGCCAGCGCCTCCTCGGCGATCCAGCCCGCCCCGGTGGCCAGGCACGGGTCGGTCTCCGGCGATATCGTCCGCACGGCGTCCCGCAGCCGGTCGAGCACCTGGAGGCACTCGTCCCACCCGCGCGCGATGAACCGCTCCGGTGTGCCGTCGTCCGCCCGGGTCCACAGGTCGCCGAGCCACCGCTCGTGGTAGTGCTCGCGGTTCTCGTAGGCGTAGGACCGCAGCAGCCCGACCAGCCCGGTCGGCTCGGCGCCCTGCGCGAGCAGGCGTACGGCGTGCGCGGTGAGGTCGGAGGCGGCCAGCGCGGTCGGGTGCCCGTGGGTGAGGGCGGCCTGCAACTGGGCGGCGCCCGCGCGCTGTTCGTCGCTCAGCCCGGGGATCAGGCCGATCGGCGCGACGCGCATGTTGGCGCCGCAGCCCTTGGAGTGGATCTGGCTGGCGTCCTGCCAGGGCCGGTCCGGCTGCTCCAGCAGGACGCAGGCGCGGATGCAGGTGTTGCCGGGGGCCCGGTTGTTCTCCGGCGAGCGGTTCCAGGCGATGAACTCCTGCCGCACGGGCCCGGCCAGCTCGGCCGGGCCGAGCACGCCCCGGTCCATGGCCGTGCGCAGCCCGCGCGCCAGGGCCAGCGTCATCTGGGTGTCGTCGGTGACGAGCGCGGGCGTGGGCAGCTCCAGCTGCCGCCAGGGCCCGAACCGGCTGAGGATCGACGGCACGTCGTGGAACTCGGTCGGGTAGCCGAGCGCGTCGCCGAGGGCGAGGCCCAGCAGGGAGCCGGTGGCGGCGCGCTTGCGGACGGTGGTCGTGGTCATGCGGGGCGTCCTTCCCGGGACGGGCGGAGGAGGGGCGGGTGCAGGACGGCGGCGCCGCCCGGGCGGTAGAGGGCGGCGGGCTTGCCACGGCCGCCGGTCAGGCGCGCGGCGCCGGCGACCGGCGCGACGAAGCCGGGGGTGGCCAGCACCTTGCGCCGGAAGTTGGGCCGGTCCAGCGGGGTGCCCCAGACGGCCTCGTAGACCTGCTGGAGCTCGCCGAGGGTGAACTCGGGCGGGCAGAAGGCGGTGGCGAGGCCGGTGTGCTCCAGCCTGGCGCCGACCCGTTCGTGCGCGTCGGCCAGGATCCGGTCGTGGTCGAAGGCCAGCGGCCGGGCCCCGTCGTACGGCACCCAGCGGGCTTGCGCGGCGTCGCCGCCGCCGTGCGGTTCGGGCGGATCGGGCAGCAGCGCGGTGAAGGCGACGGACACGACCCGCATACGGGGGTCGCGCTCCGGTTCGCTGTAGGTCCTCAGCTGCTCCAGGTGCAGCCCGGAGACGTCGGCCAGACCGGTCTCCTCGGCCAGTTCGCGCCGGGCGGCCGTCTCGGCGGACTCCGCCGGCTGCACGAAGCCGCCGGGCAGGGCCCAGCGGCCGGCGTACGGCTCCTGTCCGCGCTCGACGAGCAGCACGTGCAGCGCGCCGGCGCGGACGGTGAGGACCGCGAGGTCGACGGTGACGGCGAAGGGTTCGTACGCGTGCTTGTCGTAGCCCCGCAACGCACCCACCCCCTTTTTATAGTCACCGCGACTATAAAAGGGGGTGGCAGTCCTTCACAAGCCGTCGACGGACGAGCGGCCTAGAGATCGACTTCCTTCATCAGCATGCCGACCTCCGTGTTGCTCAGCCGGCGCAGCCAGCCGGACTTCTGGTCGCCCAGGGTGATCGGGCCGAAGGCGACCCGCACCAGCTTGTCGACCGGGAAGCCGGCCTCCGCCAGCATGCGGCGCACGATGTGCTTGCGGCCCTCGTGCAGGGTGACCTCGACCAGGTAGTTCTTGCCGGTCTGCTCGACGACCCGGAAGTGGTCCGCGCGCGCGTAGCCGTCCTCCAGCTGGATGCCGTCCTTCAGGCGCTTGCCCAGGTCGCGCGGGATCGGGCCGACGATGTGCGCGAGGTAGGTCTTCTTCACGCCGTACTTGGGGTGGGTCAGCCGGTGGGCCAGCTCACCGTGGTTGGTGAGCAGGATGACGCCCTCGGTCTCGGTGTCGAGCCGCCCGACGTGGAAGAGCCGCGTCTCGCGGTTGGTGACGTAGTCGCCGAGGCACTGGCGCCCCTCGGGGTCCTCCATGGTGGAGACCACACCGGCCGGCTTGTTCAGCGAGAAGAACTGGTACGACTGGGTCGCCACGGTCAGGCCGTCGACCTTGACCTCGTCCCTCTCCGGGTCGACCCGCTTGCCCTGCTCGGTGACGATCTCGCCGTTGACCTCGACGCGGGCTTGGTCGATCAGCTCCTCGCAGGCGCGCCGGGAGCCGTAGCCCGCGCGCGCGAGCACCTTCTGCAGCCGCTCGCCCTCCTGCTCCGCGCCGGGGAAGGTCTTGGGCAGCTTGATGTCCTTCTTGCCCGCGTACCGCTCGCGGTTGCGCTCCTCCACCCCCGTCTCGAACTCGCGCGAGCGCGCCGGCGCCGTCCGCCCGCCCTGCTGGGGCTTCTTGGGGCCGCCCTTGGCGCCGCCGCGGGCCGCGCCGCCGCGCCCCGCCTTCGGGCCGTCCTTGGTCGCCCCGGGGCCGACGTCGTAGCGGCGCTCCTCGGGGCGGGGCTTGCGGGGGCGATCCTGCCCCTGCTTCTGGTCCCTGTCGTTACCGGCACCGCGGTAGTTACCGCGCCCGCCGCTCTTGCCGCTGCCGCTGCTTCGCATCAAAGTTCCGTCGTCTTGTCGTCTGCGTCCTCGGAATCCGGAGCGTCCGGATCGAACGACGGCACGCCTTCCTGCGTCTCGGCCTCGATCGCCGCCGCCTCCGGGAGGAAGGGCGCGAGCTCCGGAAGCTCGTCCAGGCCCCGCAGGCCCATCCGCTCCAGGAAGTAGTTCGTCGTCGTGTACAGGATCGCACCTGTTTCGGGTTCCGTGCCCGCCTCCTGGACCAGACCGCGCTGGAGCAGGGTGCGCATGACGCCGTCGCAGTTCACTCCGCGGACGGCGGAGACGCGGCCGCGGCTGATCGGCTGGCGGTACGCCACCACCGCGAGCGTCTCCAGCGCCGCCTGGGTGAGCCGGGCGGTCTGGCCCTCCAGGGCGAGCCGCTCGACCGCCGGCGCGTACGCGGGGCGGGTGTAGAAGCGCCAGCCTCCCGCGATGAGCCGCAGCTCGAAGCCGCGCCCCTGCGCGGTGTACTCGTCGGCCAGCTCGCGCAGCGCCTCGGCGATCCGCCGCTCGGGCCGCTCCAGTATCCTCGCGAGGTGCGCCACGGTCGCGGGCTCGTCCACGACCATGAGGACGGCCTCCAGGGCGGGCTTCAGCTCCAGGCCGGCGACGGTGCCCGGCCCGGCGGGCGGCCCTGCGGTCTCCTCGCTCACGCCTTCTCCTCCTGCTCCTTCGGCTGCCGCGGCGGCCGGTCGAACTCGTCGGTCACCATCGGCCCGGCGTCCGCCTCGCCGCCGGTCCAGCGCACCAGCAGCTCACCGAGGGCGGTCTCCTGCTCCAGGGCCACGGCCTTCTCCCGGTACAGCTCCAGCAGGGCCAGGAATCTCGCCACCACGGTGAGGGTGTCGTCGGTGTCCGCCACCAGTGCCCGGAAGTCGGCCTCGCCGAGTTCCCGCAGCCGCGCCACGACGATTCCGGCCTGCTCCCGCACGCTCACCAGCGGGGCGTGGATGTGGTCGACGTACACCTGCGGCCTGGGCCTGGGCTGCATCGCCTTGACCGCGAGCCGGGCGAACCCCTCCGGGCCGATGCTGATGACGACCTCGGGGAGCAGCTCGGCGTGCTCCGGTTCGAGGCCCACGGTACGGGGGTGGCGGCGGGCCTCCTCGTCCAGGCGGCCGCTGAAGATCTCGGCGACCTGCTTGTACGCGCGGTACTGGAGCAGCCGCGCGAACAGCAGGTCGCGGGCCTCCAGCAACGCGAGGTCGGCCTCGTCCTCCACCTCGGCGGCGGGCAGCAGCCGGGCCGCCTTCAGGTCGAGCAGGGTGGCGGCGACGACCAGGAACTCGGTCGTCTCGTCCAGGTCCCAGTCCGGCCCCATGGCCCGGATGTGCGCCATGAACTCGTCGGTCACCTTGGACAGGGCGACCTCGGTGACGTCCAGGCGGTGCCGGGAGATCAGCTGGAGCAGCAGGTCGAAGGGTCCCTCGAAGTTCGACAGCCGCACCGTGAACCCCCCGGCCGCACCCTCCTCAGCGCCCTCCGCGGAATCCGCGGCGGACCCGCCCAGGACGTGAACGGCGCCCGCACCGGGCGAACCGGGGACCGCCAGGGGCCGGCCGGCCGCCTCGGAAGGCCGGGCGGCGCCCGCCACAGACTGGGCGGAAGCCCCGGCGGGCCGGGCAGGGACAGCCACAGGCTGGACGGCGCCCGCCACAGACTGGGCAGCCGCCTCGGAAGGCCGGGCGGCGGCGTCCACGGGCCGGGCAGCCGCCTCGGAGGGCCGGGGAGCCGCCTCACAAGGCCGGGCGGTGGCCGTCACGGGCCGTGGGGTGGCCGGGCGTTCCGGCTCGGGCACCGGGGAGACGGCCGTGAAAGCCTCCGCATCCGGCTCGGGTGCCCCGGGCGCCACCGCCCCCGGCCCCCTCCCCAGCGCACGGCGGCGTCCGGCCGGGCCGGAGGGCGGGACTGGGGAGCCGTTCGAGGTCATAGCCCCCGCAGGCTACCGTTACCGCCCGCGGAGCCGTCGTACGAGGATGCTGGCGTCCCCCCGGGTCTCCAGGTCGGCCAGCACCACGGCGACCGCCTCGCGCACGATCCGCCCCCGGTCGACGGCGAGCCCGTGCTCGCCCCGCAGCACGAGGCGCGCGTGCTCCAGATCCATGAGTTCCTCGGCGGACACGTACACCGTGATCTTCTCGTCGTGCCGCTCGCGCCCGCTGGGCCGCCGCGCGGCCGCCCGCCCGCGCTTGCGGGGCGCCGCCGCGGCAGAACCTTCCTGCGCCGCCGCCTGCTGCCCCTGCCGCCGCGCGGAGCGCTCCGCGCCCCGGCTGCGCGACTCGGCGTCGGCCGGCTCCGCGTCGGCCGCGACATGCTCGGCGCCGTCGCCGTCCCCGCCCTGTGCGGGCACCGCCTGCGGCGCGTCCTCGGCGGCGGGCGTCGCCGTGCCCTCCCCCGCGGGAGCCGGCACCCGGGCCTCGCCGTTGGCGCCGCGCCGGGGAGTGGATGCCTGGAGCGCCGTTCCCCCTGTCGTACGGAACAGTTCGTCGGCCCCCGGCAGACTCACTCGGCGTGACACCGGGCGAGCACCTCCCTGGCGAGCTGGCGATAGGCGGCGGCACCGACGGAGTTGGAGGCGTACGTGGTGATCGGCTCGCCGGCGACCGTGGTCTCCGGGAAGCGGACCGTGCGTCCGATGACCGTGTGGTAGACGTGGTCGTCGAACGCCTCGACGACCCGCGCGAGCACCTCACGGCTGTGCACCGTGCGCGAGTCGTACATCGTGGCGAGGATCCCGTCGAGCTCCAGCTCCGGGTTGAGCCGCTCCTGGACCTTCTCGATGGTCTCGGTCAGCAGCGCCACACCGCGCAGCGCGAAGAACTCGCACTCCAGCGGCACGATCACCTTGTGCGCGGCCGTCAGCGCGTTCACGGTGAGCAGGCCGAGCGAGGGCTGACAGTCGATCACGATGTAGTCGTAGTCGGGCAGCAGCGGCTTGAGCGCCCGCTGGAGCGAGGACTCCCGGGCGACCTCGGAGACCAGCTGGACCTCGGCCGCGGACAGGTCGATGTTGCTGGGCAGCAGGTCCATGTTGGGGACCGCGGTCTTCAGCAGCACCTCGTCGGCCGACAGGCCCCGCTCCATGAGCAGGTTGTAGACGGTGAGGTCCAGCTCCATCGGGTTGACGCCGAGCCCGACCGACAGCGCGCCCTGCGGGTCGAAGTCCACCAGCAGCACCCGGCGTCCGTACTCCGCGAGCGCGGCACCCAGGTTGATGGTGGACGTCGTCTTGCCGACGCCGCCCTTCTGGTTGCACATCGCGATGATCGTCGCGGGCCCGTGGTCGGTCAGCGGGCCCGGGATCGGGAAGTACGGCAGCGGGCGCCCGGTCGGGCCGACGCGCTCACGGCGCTGCCGGGCGGCGTCGGGCGCGAGCGTGGCCGCGTACTCCGGGTCGGGCTCGTACTCGGCGTCCGGGTCGTAGAAGTGCCCCTCGGGCAGTTCGTCGTAGTCGGCGAAGTGGTTGTGGGGCGCGCCACTTCCGTCGCCGGCCATGGCGTTCACGTGATGGCCATCCATGCTCTGGTGTGCTGGCTGGGTCACCCCTGACGTGTGGTGACCCTGATGGGCTGCGAAGGTGCGCACCGCGACGGAGCCGACAGCCTCGAACCCCGCGGGAGCCTGGCCCCGCGCAGGGCTTCCTGGTTGACCACCCCCGGGAGAAAATGTCGACTCATTCACAAGTCGTCTTACCTCCTTGGTGACCAGGGAACTTCCAGACAGGTCAGCGTGGCACCATGCCGACGGTTGGCGACTCTATGGCGTGTCGGGCGTCCGCAGCAACACAATCCGCCGGACCCGGCAGGATGTGTCGGCAATGAAACATCCCTCTGTCAAGGGCGTACGGCCGTCGCGCGGCAGGTTTCACCGGTGTGCGAATCGGTTCAAGGGTGACGTTCGAGGCGAGTTGGCCGCACGTCGCAAAGTGACCATACACACACCCGGCCGGACCTTGTCGGGCAAGGTCCGGCCGGGTGCCGACGGTTGACGACCTGTGTTGACGTATCGCCTTGTGCCTACGCGTGACGTGGACCGGATCGGTCAGCCGAGGAGCGACTCCAGCTCCACGTGGTCCAGGCCGTGCGCCTCGGCGACCTCGCGGTAAACCACCTTGCCGTCATGCGTGTTGAGGCCCCTGGCCAGCGCCGGGTCACGGCGCAGGGCCTCGGCCCAGCCGCGGTTGGCCAGCTCCACGATGTACGGGAGCGTGGCGTTGGTGAGGGCGTTGGTGGAGGTGTTCGGCACCGCGCCCGGCATGTTGGCGACGCAGTAGAAGACCGACTGGTGGACGGCGAAGGTCGGCTCGGCGTGCGTGGTGGGCCGGGAGTCCTCGAAGCAGCCGCCCTGGTCGATCGCGATGTCGACAAGGACACTTCCCGGCTTCATCCGGGCGACCAGCTCGTTGGTGACGAGCTTCGGCGCCTTGGCGCCCGGGATGAGCACCGCGCCGATGACGAGGTCGGCGTCGAGGACGGCCTTCTCCAACTCGAACGAGTTGGACATGATCGCCTTGACCCTGGTGCCGAAGATCCGGTCGGCCTCGCGCAGCTTGTTGATGTCGCGGTCCAGCAGGGTCACGTCGAAGCCCATGCCGACGGCGATCTGGGTGGCGTTCCAGCCGGAGACGCCGCCGCCGATGACGACGGCCCTGGCCGGGGTCACGCCGGGGACGCCGCCGGGCAGCACGCCGCGGCCGCCGGCCGCGCGCATCAGGTGGTAGGCGCCGACCTGCGGGGCGAGGCGGCCCGCGACCTCGGACATCGGGGCGAGCAGCGGCAGCGCGCGGCTCGGCAGCTCGACCGTCTCGTAGGCGATGGCGGTGGTGCCGGACTCCAGCAGGGCGTCCGTGCACTCCTTGGAGGCGGCCAGGTGCAGGTAGGTGAAGAGCGTCTGGTCCTTGCGGAGGCGGTGGTACTCCTCCGCGATGGGCTCCTTGACCTTCAGCAGCAGGTCGGCGGAGGTCCACACCTCGTCGGCGGTCTCCAGGATCTGCGCACCGGCGGCGACGTACTCGGCGTCCGTGATCGAGGAGCCGAGACCGGCACCGCGCTCGATGACGACCTGGTGGCCGTTGCGCACCAGCTCGTGCACGCCGGCGGGGGTGATGGCCACCCGGAACTCGTTGTTCTTGACCTCGCGGGGGATGCCGACCTTCACGTCGATCACGGTCCTTGGCTCAGAGGGGGGTGCAGTACGTGGCATACCCGCATGTTCAGGGCACACCGGGAGACACCGCAGGAGAACGTGCGGCAGAGCCAGTCTAATGAAGGTGTTCCCGCTGTCTAGCCTTTCATTGCATCAATCTTTGACGGATGTACTGCGGATTTCGCAGGCGTTAGCGGCTTGTTCCCTGGCTGAGTCTGGCGTTTCGGCCTCCTGCGCCTCCTGGATCTCCTCCCCCAGCATGCGCTCGGCGGCGCTGCGGTGCAGCAGGGCGGCCGCCGGGTCGCCGAGGTGCTCCAGCGTGTCGGCCAGCCGCAGGTGCAGCGCGGCCTGCAGGCGCACGTCCTCCGCGCGCCGCGCCCACTCGACGGCTTCCTGGCAGGTGCGCAGCGACTCCTCGGGCCGCCCCGCGTACTCCTGCACCCGGGCCAGCTCGCTCAACGCCCGGGCGTGCGCGGCCACATCGCCCAGCCTTCGGTACCCGGCGACGGCGGCCCGCCAGTTGCGCTGCGCCTCGCCGTAGTGGCCCGCGTAGGTGTGCGCCGTCGCGATCCGGCCGTACAGCCGGGCGGCCTCCTCGCGCTCCCCGCGGGCCAGCCGTTCGGCCAGCGCCCGGCCGAACCAGTCGGCGGCCCGGTCGTGATCGCCGAGCTCCTGGTGCGCGCCGCCTACGGATTCCATCGCGCGCCCGGTCGCATACGGGTCGTTCGCCCTGCGTCCGGCGTCCAGCGCGGCCCGGTACCGGACCAGGGCGTCGCTCGTCCGGCCGGTCCTGGCGTCCAGGTCGCCCAGGTTCAGCAGCGCCGCCGCCTGCTCCCGGGGCAGGTCCCGGCGCTCGGCCACGTCGAGGACCAGCCGGTGGATGCCGTACAGGTCGAACGCGGCGGCCTGCGTCCCGACGTGCGCCACCGTCGCCCGCACCAGCTGGGACATCAGCCGCCGGGCCAGCGTGTCCAGCTCCCCGTCGGCGACCGCGAGCCGGGCCGAGGCGAGCAGCGCCGGGCGGCGCAGGCGCAGCCAGTCGGCGGCCTCCCGGGGGGTGGCGAAGCGCAGCGCGCGCGGGGTGCCGGCCAGCTTCTCGCGGGCCTGCGCGCTGTCCGTCTCGGTGATCGCCCGGCAGGACTGCAGCAGCCGCACCGTGCGCTCCAGCATCCGGGCGCGGGCCAGCCGGAGCTCGGCGGGGCGGTCCTCGGCCTCGGTGACGGCGCGCAGCAGCGGGTGCAGGCAGCCCGGTACCTCGTACTCCGGCAGCGGTGCCGCGGCGCGGCGCAGCAGGCCGAGGGCGACGAAGTCGTCCAGGGTGTGCCGGGCGCCGCTGACCGAGCAGCCGGCGAGCGCGGAGGCGGTGTGCGGGTCGACGCGGCCGGCCGGGGCGAGGGAGAGCAGCCGCAGCACCCGGGCGGCGGAGCCGGGCAGCGCGGAGTAGGCCAGCCGGAAGACGCGGCTGAGGGCGGTCCCGTCGTCGCCCACGGCGTGCAGCTGCTTGGTGAGGTCGGCGACGGCCGCCTGGGGGCGGGCGGCGAGCCAGCCGCCGGCCAGCATCAGGGCGGCGGGCTGGGCCTGGCAGGCCTCGACGAGCCCCTCCGCCGCCCGCGGGTCGACGGTGATCCGTACCGAGCCGGTGTGCCGGGACAGCAGCTCGACGGCGGACTTGGTGTCGAGGCCGCCGAGGGTGCAGGGGCGGACGTCCGAGATGCCGGTGAGCGGGCCCCGGGCGACGGCGACGACCAGGCAGTCCGGGCTGTCCGGGAGCAGGGCGTCGACCTGCTCGGCGTCGGCCGCGTCGTCCAGCAGGAGCAGCACCCGGCGCTCGGTCAGCGCCTCGCGGAGCGCCGCCGTGAGGTCGTCCGCGGCGGCCCCGGGCGGGGTCGGCAGGCCCAGGACGGTGAGCAGGTCCGCCGCGGCGCGGTCCACCGGCACGGGCGTGCCGTCGGGTTCGCCGAGCCGGGCCCGCAGCACCCCGTCCGGGTAGCGGTGGGCGACCTGGCGTACCAGTTCCCCGGCGAGGGACGTACGGCCGGAGCCGGGGCGGCCCGCGATCAGCAGTACCCGCGCCCGGGGGGCCTTGCGGCCGGAGAGGGTGTCCAGTCCCGCGCGCTCGATGTCGGCGCGCAGCTCCTTCAACTCCCTTGTGCGGCCCAGGAACCGGCCCGGTGCGGACGCGTCCGACACCCGTACGCCGTCTGGGTCCACCGCCTGCTCCGCCACGGGCCACGCTCCCGTCCACCCGCACGCGCGAAAGCCCGCCGGGACTCCGGTTCGGGCGTCGCACCTGCTGTTCGGCTCACTCGTGGAGAGCCTAGTTCACGCTCTGCGACGAACCGGGCGGAGCGCGGCGGGCACATCCCCCGATCGGATCAGGCGATGGTCACACCGGAGGGCGTCGCGTGCGGCGCGGGGCGGCTCAGGCCTCGAAGGGGCGGGCCGGCCACGGCGCCTCGGCCGGGCGCAGCGCGTCGAGCCCGTCGCCCTGCCGCGCGGCGACCAGCGACAGCACCCCCACGACGAGGCAGGTGTTGTGCAGCTCGCCGGCCAGGACGCCACGGACCAGTTCCTCGACCGGGACCCGCGCGAGCTCCAGGTCGGTCTCCTCGTGCTCGGCCTGGAAGCGCTCGCCCTCGGCCTGGGACAGCTCGCGGGCCAGGAAGACCCGCACGGCCTCGTCGCAGCCGCCGGGCGTGGGGTAGACGTCGGTCAGCACCCGCCAGTCCTCGGCCTTGACGTGCGCCTCCTCGTACAGCTCGCGCTGGGCGGCGTGCAGCGGGTTCTCGCCGGGCACGTCGAGCAGGCCGGCCGGGATCTCCCACAGCTTCTGGCGCACGGGGTGGCGGTACTGGCGCAGCACCAGCACCCGGCCGTCGTCGTCGAGCGCGAGCACCGCGACCGAGCCGGGGTGGACCTGGTAGTCGCGGCGCGCCACCGTGCCGTCGGGCATCACCACGTCGTCCGTGCGGACCGAGGTCTTGCCGCCCACGAAGGGGGTCTCCGTCGCGCGGATCTCCCACTCCTCGTGGGTGTCCTTGATCGTCATGCCCTGTCCTTCCCGCCGTGTCACCGGACGTGCCACCACCGCACCGGGGTGCCCCTCACGTCGCGGAGCGGCACCCCGGCCACCGTACAACCGGTTGCTACTTGCCGTTCTTCCGCTCGACCGCGGCCTTCACCAGCCCGGCGAACAGCGGGTGCGGACGCGTCGGCCGGGAGCGCAGCTCCGGGTGCGCCTGGGTGGCGACCAGGTACGGATGCACCTCGCGCGGATACTCCACGTACTCGACGAGCTTGCCGTCCGGGGAGGTGCCCGAGAACAGCAGGCCGGCCTTCTTCTCCAGCTCCGAGCGGTAGGCGTTGTTGACCTCGTAGCGGTGGCGGTGCCGCTCCTCGACGTACTCCTTGCCGTCGTACACCTCGCGCACGACGGAGCCCTCGGCCAGCTTGGCCGGGTACATGCCCAGTCGCATGGTGCCGCCCATGTCGCCCTCGCCGGCGACGATGTCGAGCTGCTCGGCCATGGTGGAGATGACCGGGTGGGCGGTGGCCGGGTCGAACTCGGTGGAGTTGGCGTCGGCGATGCCGGCCAGGTTGCGCGCGGCCTCGATCACGATGCACTGCAGGCCGAGACAGAGGCCGAGCAGCGGGATCCGGTTCTCGCGGGCGTACTGGATGGCGCCGACCTTGCCGGAGACACCGCGGTCGCCGAAGCCGCCCGGGACGCAGATGGCGTCCACGTCGGACAGCTGCGCCTCGGCGCCGGCCGGGGTCCGGCAGTCGTCGGAGGTGACCCACTTGATCTTCACGCGGGTCCTGTTGGCGAAGCCGCCCGCGCGCAGCGCCTCGGTGACCGACAGGTAGGCGTCGGGCAGGTCGAGGTACTTGCCGACCAGCGCGAGGGTGATCTCGTGCCGCGGGTCGTGCACGCGGTCGAGCAGGTCGTCCCAGGTCGTCCAGTCGACGTCCCGGAAGGGCAGGTCGAGGCGGCGGACCGCGTAGGCGTCCAGGCCCTCGGAGTGCACGACCTTGGGGATGTCGTAGATCGACGGCGCGTCGGGGCAGGCCACGACGGCGGCCTCGTCGACGTCGCACATCAGCGAGATCTTGCGCTTGATGGCGGTCGGCACCTCGCGGTCGCAGCGCAGCACGATGGCGTCCGGCTGGATGCCGATGTTGCGCAGGGCGGCGACCGAGTGCTGGGTCGGCTTCGTCTTCAGCTCGCCCGAGGGCCCGATGTAGGGCAGCAGCGAGATGTGCACCACGAAGACGTTGTCCCGGCCGACCTCGTGCCGGACCTGGCGGACGGTCTCCAGGAAGGGCAGCGACTCGATGTCGCCGACCGTGCCGCCGACCTCGGTGATGACCACGTCCACCTCGTCGGTGGCCATCCGGCGGATGCGGTGCTTGATCTCGTTGGTGATGTGCGGGATGACCTGCACGGTGTCACCGAGGTACTCGCCGCGCCGCTCCTTGGCGATCACCGTCGAGTAGACCTGGCCGGTGGTGACGTTGGCGGAGCCGTCGAGATCGCGGTCCAGGAAGCGCTCGTAATGGCCGATGTCCAGGTCGGTCTCGGCGCCGTCGTTGGTGACGAACACCTCACCGTGCTGGAAGGGATTCATCGTGCCCGGGTCGACGTTGATGTAAGGGTCGAGCTTCTGCATCACGACACGCAGCCCCCGGGCCTTGAGCAGCATGCCCAGGCTGGAGGCGGTCAGGCCCTTGCCCAGAGAAGAGGCGACACCCCCGGTGACGAAGATGTGCTTGGTCGTCGAAGATTTGGGCGGCATGGCCAAGAGGAGGCTCCCGTGGTCTCGGTCTGGGGGTGCGGGGCGGCCGTCCGGCCCGGGGTACCCGGGGCTGCTGGAGGAGCCGTCGTTGCGGTTCGGGGGTTTCGAGCCCACCGGTCCACGGGCTACCAGGGTATCAGCGACGGGGCCCGGCGGCGCCCGGGTACGCTCCGCGCACGCCCCGCCACGCACGCGTACCGCTCACACGTTTCTCACCCGGCGCTCACTCGTTCGGCGCAGAGGTGTTGCCCACAGCGGCACGCAGATCATCTACGTGCGTCGTATCCTGCTCGGACACTCGCTGCCGAGCCAGCCGGCGACACGGCACCACCCCCGCCCGTAGGCGCCGGAACAACAAGAGCTCGTCAGATCGTTGAGCGACGGCGGTCGTTTTGCCTCCGGGCACGGCGGCGGTTTTACTGCACAGCTCAACGTCGCATTACAACGACCCCTTGACCGCACTAGCGAAAGCCCCTCTGGGGCTACGTGGCCGTTCGACTGGAGTTGCACGTGGCCGGGCGCATCGAAGACTACGCACTCATCGGAGACATGCAGACCGCTGCCCTGGTCTGCCGGGACGGCACGGTCGACTGGCTGTGCCTGCCCCGCTTCGACTCGCATGCCATCTTCGCCGGTCTGCTGGGCACCGAGGAGCACGGTTTCTGGCGGATCGGCCCGGCCCACGCCGCCGACGCCGAGCCGCCGACCGCCGACCGGCGCAGCTACCGCGGCGACTCGCTCATCCTGGAGTCCGAGTGGGACACCCCGCGCGGCACGGTCCGCGTGATCGACTTCATGCCGCCGCGTGACGGCGCCCCGCAGCTGATCCGGATCGTGGAGGGCGTCTCGGGCCGGGTGCCGATGCGGTCGGCGCTGCGCATGCGCTTCTCGTACGGCCGGATCGTGCCGTGGGTGCACAAGCACGAGGGCCGGACGGTCGCCGTCGCGGGCCCGGACTCCGTGTGGTTCGACACCGCCACCGAGACCTACGGCAAGGCGCTGACCACCTACGCGGACTTCACCGTCGCGCCCGGCGACCGGATCGCGTTCACCATCTCGTGGCAGCCCTCGCACCGCGAGCCGCCGCCCCTGCCGGAGCCGGAGCAGTCGCTGGAGGCGACGGAGGACTTCTGGCGCGAGTGGGTGGAGCACTGTACGTACCACGGCCCGTACCGCGAGGCGGTGATCCGCTCGCTGATCACGCTCAAGGCCCTGACGTACGCGCCCACCGGCGGCATCGTCGCGGCGCCCACCACCTCGCTGCCCGAGGAGATCGGCGGCGTGCGCAACTGGGACTACCGCTACACCTGGCTCCGCGACGCCGCGATCACCCTGTCCTCGCTGCTGCGCACCGGCTACCGCGAGGAGGCCCGCGCCTGGCGCGAGTGGCTGCTGCGCGCGGTGGCCGGCGACCCGGAGAACCTCCAGATCATGTACGGCATCGCCGGCGAGCGCGAGCTGGGCGAGGCGGAGCTGGACTGGCTGCCCGGCTACGAGAACTCCGCCCCGGTCCGGGTCGGCAACGGCGCCGCCCACCAGCTCCAGCTCGACGTGTACGGCGAGGTCACCGAGGCCCTGCACCTGGCCCACATGACCGGCCTGGCCCGCAGCGACTACGCCTCGCTGCTCCAGCTCAAGCTGATCCGCTACCTGGAGGACCACTGGCAGGCGCCGGACGAGGGCATCTGGGAGGTGCGCGGCCCGCGCCGCCACTTCGTGCACTCCAAGGTCATGGCCTGGGTCGCCGTCGACCGCACGATCAAGCTGCTGGAGTCCGGTGACGCGGACGGCCCGCTGGAGCGCTGGCGCGACCTGCGCGACGACATCCACCGGGACGTGTGCGAGAAGGGCTACGACAAGGAGCGCAACACCTTCACGCAGTCCTACGGCTCCAAGGAGCTGGACGCCTCGCTGCTGCTGATCCCGCAGATGGGCTTCCTGCCGCCGGACGACAAGCGGGTGATCGGCACCATCGAGGCCATCCAGCGGGAGCTGTCCACGCCGGACGGCTTCATCCTGCGCTACCCGACCTCCGGCGAGGACGCCGGTGTCGACGGCCTCCCCGGCGACGAGGGCGCCTTCCTGGCCTGCTCGTTCTGGATGGCCGACGACCTCGCGATGATCGGCCGCGTCGACGAGGCCCGCCGGCTGTTCGAGAAGCTGCTGTCGCTGCGCAACGACCTCGGCCTGCTCGCCGAGGAGTGGGACCCCCGCCTCCAGCGCCAGGTGGGCAACTTCCCGCAGGCCTTCAGCCACGTTCCGCTGATCGACACGGCCCTGCGGCTGACGGCCTCGGGGGCGTACGGCGGCTGAGCGGGTGTAGGTTCCCAGCTCCCGTGTCTTTTTCCCGCGAACCGTGGCCACTCGGCGACCTCGGTCGAGACTGCGCAGGTCAGAGACCTGACCTCGACAAACGACGCCGAGGATTCGGACACCGCGGTGAAAATGAGCGGCTGGACACAGCGTGAGACAACGCGAGAAGCCGCAGGTCACGGCCTCGCCGTAGGACACGAGCAGCGAGAACCTACAGCGGGCCGGGCACGCCAGGGGGCCGCGGCCGCCTGGCGCCGCGGCCGGGCCCGCGGCGCCGGGGCGAACGTTGCCTGCCGCGGCACTAGGCTGGAAGCGCACCTGTCCCGGCCGGGGAAGGGGCGGCCATGTCCTCCAAGGCGCACACGGCCCTCGTCGAGCTCCGCGAGGACCTCGACGGCGACGTGTTCGCCCCGTGGGACCCCGGCTACGACGCGGCCCGGGCCGTCTTCAACGCCGCGGTCGACCGGCGGCCCGCGGTGATCGCGCAGTGCGCGCACGCGGACGACGTCGTGCGGGCAGTGCGGTTCGGGCGGGCGCTGGACCTGAACATCGCGGTGCGCGGCGGCGGGCACAGCGTCGCGGGGATGGGCACGAACGACGCCGGCCTGGTGATCGACCTGCGCCGGCTGCGCGGCGTCACGGTCGACCCCGCGGCCGAGGCGGTCCGCGTCGAGGGCGGCGCCACCTGGGGCCGGCTGGACCGCGCGACCCAGCCCCACGGCCTGGCCACCACCGGCGCCCGGGCCTCCACCACCGGTGTCGCCGGCTCCGTGCTGGGCGGCGGCAGCGGCTGGCTGGAACGCTCCTGCGGTCTGGCCGCCGACAACCTGCTCGGCGTCGAGCTGGTCACCGCGAACGGCGACCGCGTCCGCGCGAGCGCCGACGAGAACCCGGAGCTGTTCTGGGCCCTGCACGGCGGCGGCGGCAACTTCGGCGTCGCCACCGCCGTCACCCTCAAGCTGTACGAGGTGCCGGAGTTCGCCGTCGCGCTGGTGGTGTACCTGCCGGAGCACGCGAGGGAGGCGGTCCGCACCTACCGGGAGGTCGTCGCGTCCGGCCCGCTGGAGGCGGGCGGCGCGGTCGTCTGGCGGACCGGAGCACCGGCCGGCCCGCCGCTGTGCCGGGTGCTGCTGACGTACGCGGGGTCCGAGGAGGACCTGCGCAAGCTGGCCGAGCCGCTGCTGGCGCTGCCGCACGAGTCGCAGGTGGTCACCGCGCTGCCGTACGCCGAGGCGCAGTGCGCCTTCGACGCCCCGCCGGGCCTGCGCCACCACTGGTCGGCGGAGTGCCTGTCCGGCGCGCCGGACGACTTCGTGGACGCCTTCTGCGCCCTCGCGGAGACCCTGCCGGTGCCGACGGCCACCCGGCACACGCTGTTCCCGCTGGGCGGCGCGGTCGCCGACGCCCCGGCCGACCACCTGGTGCCGTACCGGGACGCGGCCTGGGCCGTGCATCCCTTCGGCAGCTGGGCGGACCCGGCGGACGACGAGCGGTGCACGGCCTGGGTCGAGGAGGTCCGCGCCGCCGTCCGGCCGTGGAGCACCGGCGCGGTCCACCTCAACTTCGTCGGCGACGAGGGACGCGACCGGGTACGGGCCGGACTCGGACCGCACAACATGTGGCGGCTGGGCGTGCTGAAACGGCGCTACGACCCGGACAACGTGTTCCGCTTCAACCACAACATCAGGCCGCTGTAGCCGCTCCGGGCCACCGCGCGGGGCCCGCACCGCGCCGGCCGGGCGGGGATCGCCGCCGTACCGACCCGGGGATGCCACCGGAGCGTGCACGCGGGTAGCGTCCGCTGCATGGACAGCCGATTCGACAGCACGGGCGCCGGGATCACCGTTCAGCGGGCGCTGGAGCTGCCCGGCCTGCGCAGCGGGCTGCCCGAGGTGCTCGCGGGCGCGGAGCGGCTGCGGCGGACCGTGCGCTGGGTGCACGCCGGCGAGGTGCCGAACATCGCCTCCCTGCTCAAGGGCGGTGAACTGCTGCTGACCACCGGGTACGGCCTCGGCACCCGCCCGGCGGACCAGCGCGCCTTCGTCCGCACCCTGGCCGAGCGCGGCATCGCGGCCCTGGTCGTGGAGCTCGGCCCGCGCTTCGCCCGGCTGCCCGCCGCCCTGGTCGAGACGGCCCGCACGGCCGGGCTGCCGCTGGTCCAGCTGCACCGCGAGGTGCCGTTCGTGACGGTCACCGAGGAGATCCACACCGAGATCGTCAACGGCCACTACGCGCTGCTGCAGCGCGCCGAGGAGGTGCACCGCCGCTGCACCGGGGCGCTGCTGGGCGGCGGCGGCGTTCCGCAGGTCCTCGGCATCCTGGCCGACTTCAGCGGCAACCCGGTCTTCCTGGAGACCACGGACGGCCAGTTGCTGTACGCCGCCGGGGCCGGGCCCGAGGGGGCGGATCCGCTCCAGGTGTGGGAGGGGCTGCGTGGCCGGCACAAGGACGCGCCGCCGGCCGGGTCGGTGCTGGTGGACGTGCCGGGCGGCGGCCCCGCGACGGGTCCGGGGCCGGGCACGGGCGTGGTGCGGGCCAGGCTGGTGCTGCTGCCGGTGCGCGCGCCGCTGGCGCCGGTGCACCGGATCGCCGCCGAGCGGACCGCGGGCATCCTGGCCGTGGTCCTGATGCAGGCCCGCCAGGAGGAGGAGCTGGCCGCGCGCGGGCGCGGCGACTTCCTGACCGACCTCGCCGAGGGCCGGATCACCGCCGAGGACGCCCCGGCGCAGGCGCGGGTGCTCGGCTTCAAGCCGGGCGGCAGCCCGCTGCTGCCGGTGGTGATGCGGTTGGGCGGCGCGCTCTCGCCGGGCGGCGGCTGGGCGGTGCTGGCGCGGGCCGTCTCGGAGGAGCTGGCCCTGGTGGGCGTGCCGGTGCTGCTCGGGGTGCGCCCGGTGGAGGGCCGGGTGCTGGTACTGCTCGGCCTGCGCGCGGAGTCGGAGCGCCCGGCGGTCGCCGACCGGGTCGCGGCGGCGCTGCGGGCCGGTGTCGAACGGGCCGGGATGCGGCGTCCGGGGGCGCGGCCGCCGGTCGTGGTGGCCGGCGTGGCCGGGGGCTGGGCGACGGCGTCCGCGGGGCTGCGGCACGCGGCGGAGACGGCGACCGCCGCGCAGGGGCTCCCGGACCGCCCCTGGTACGACGCGCGCCGGCTGGACATCGACCTGCTGCTGTGGCGGCTGCGCGACCATCCGGACCTGGCGGCCTTCGTGGACCGGGCGATCGGGCCGGTCCAGGACCACGACGACCGGGCCAGGCCGCCGCTGCTGCTGCCCACCCTGGAGACCTACCTCGCGCACGCGGGACGCAAGGCGGAGACGGCCCGGGAGCTGCACCTCAACCGGCAGACGCTCTACAACCGGCTGGCCCGGATCGGCGAGTTGCTGGGCACCGACCTGGACGACCCGCAGACGGTGCTGGCGTTGAGCCTCGCCCTGCGGGCCCGCCGGCACGTCGGGCAGGCCGACGGCGCCGGCCGCGCCCCGGCCGCCGCCCAGCCGGCGGCGCCGGTCAGATCAGCGGCCGGTGCTGCGTCAGCTCGTCGTACACGCTGAGCACTTGGGCGACCGTCTCGTCCTCGGTCGGCCAGGTCGCCGCCTGCCGCAGCCCCTTGTCCCGCAGCAGCTCGCGCCGCTCCGGGTCGCCGAGCAGCCGGACGACGGCCTCGGCGAACGCCCCGGCGTCGCCCGGCGGGACCAGTTCGGCCGCGTCGCCGACGAGTTCGGGGACGGAGCCGGCGGAGGTGGCGACCAGCGGCACGCGCGCGTGCAGGGCCTCCTGGGCCAGGACGGACCGTGACTCCCACCGGCTGGGCAGCAGCACCAGGTCGGCGGCGGCGAGCAGCTCGGCCACGTCGTCGCGCCGGCCGAGCAGCCGTACCGGCAGCTCCTCCTCCTCGATCCGGCGCTGCAGCACCGCGCGCAGCGGCCCCTCGCCCGCGACGGCGACCAGCGGCAGGGGATCGAGCCGCCGCCAGGCGCGGGCGGCGTCGAGCAGGACGTCGTAGCCGCGCTGGTGGTCGAGGGAACCGACGGCCAGCAGCAACGGGCGCCCGGTGGCGCCGAGTTCGGCCCGGGTCTTGGGGCGCGCGGGGTCGGGGTCGGCGGGCTCGGCGCATGCGCGGCGCCCGGGCAGGCCGACGGCGGCGAGCCGGGCGTCCCGGGCGCCCGCCCCGCGCGCCCGGTCGACCAGGTCCGAGGTGGTGCCGAGCACCACGGCGGCCGCCCGCACCACCCGGCGCTCCAGCAGGCGCAGGAAGTGGGCGCGCGCCCCCTCGGCGTGGGCGTGGCTGTGCCAGGTGACGATCAGCGGGGTGCGCCGGCCGGCCAGGGCGAGCGCGGCGCGGAAGGAGGCGTGCAGCCCGTGCGCGTGCACCAGGTCGGCGCCCGCGCAGGCGGCGCGCAGCGCCGCCACGGAACCCGGGTCGCTGCTGCGCGGCACATGGACGTGCTCGGCGCCGGCCCCGCTGAAGTCGTAGGTGTGATCCGCCTCGGCGGGGGCGCACACCGTGACCCGCACGCCCCGTGCGACGAGCCCCGCGGCCAGCGAGCGCACGTGCGCGCTGCTGCCGGCGTTGCCGCCGCCGAGCACCTGCACGGTGCGCAGCGTCGACCGGCCGTGCGGGACGGGGCTGCTCACGGAGGTCACGTGGCCGGGGCTCCTGGGGTCGGCGGGGGACAGTCACGGCGGTCACGGCGGTCACGGCGGTCACGGAGAAACGTACAGAAGGTCGCGGCGGACGGGGACACCGCGCGGCCCCCTCCGCGTACTCGCCCAAGGATGCCAGGACGTACGGCCGTTCCGGCAACGCCGGAGATCACACGCTCCCACACGCCGGGGCAACGCGCCGTCCCGCATCACTCTCCCGAGTGATCCCGCCGACCGCTCGCCCGGTCCCCGCACACCGCCGCGGCCACCACACCGACCGCGCAGACGGCCGGCCCGGCCCGCCCGGAAGCCGCGACGACGGCCACCCCGAGCACGGCACCCAGCGCATGCGCGCCCGTGTCGCCGAGCATCACGCGCTCCCCCAGGTCGTCCGGGAGCACGGCACCGGCCGCCCCGAGCGCGACGGCCGCCAGGTCCGCCGCCCCCGGCCGCGCGGACAGCAGCCCCGGGGCGGCGAGCGCGACGACCGCCCCGGCGGCCCTGCCCGGCCGCACGTCCACCAGGTCGGGAGCACGGCACCGGCCGCCCCGAGCGCGACGGCCGCCAGGTCCGCCGCCCCC
>NZ_JBHMCY010000058.1:33395-46014 GCF_042430725.1 Streptomyces cinereospinus
GGCCGCACGTCCACCAGGTTGACGCAGTGCGCCGCTCCCGCGACGACGATCCCCGCCAGCACCTTGTCGAGCGGCCGCTCCCTGAGGGCGGCGCCCGCGAGCAGTCCCGCGGCGCCGATCCCGAAGAGTTCGACGGCCCCGCTGGTGACCTCGCCGTCCCGCAACGCGGCCAGATGGGCCCGGAAGCCGCGCCGGTGGTCCCCGGCCACGTCGTCGTACGCCCCGCAGCCGCCGACGGCGAGGAGGGCGACGCCGGCGAGCGGGCTGACCCGGCCGGCGGCGGTGGCGAGGGCGGCGGCCGGACCGGCGTACCGGCCCACGGCCCGCCCGGCGTGGTTCGTCCGCTCCCACCGCTCCCGGCCGCCGGGAGCGGTGGCGCGCAGGACGGTGAGGGCGGCACGGGTCAACGCGGCCGTGGCCACGAGGGCGTTGACGGACGTACGGCGGGGACGGTGGATCACCGCACCACCGTACGGTCCGCTACCCGTCCGCGCGGGCGGTCTCCAGCAACTCCTCCGCGTGGGCCCGGGCCGTCTCGGAGTCCTCCTGCCCGGCCAGCATCCGGGACAGCTCCCGGATCCGGTCCTCGCCCTCCAGCACCTTCACACCGGAGCGGGTCACCGACCCGTCGTTGGTCTTCTCGACCAGCAGCTGCCGGTCGGCGAACGCGGCCACCTGCGGCAGGTGCGTCACCACGACGACCTGCGCGCTCTTCGCCAGCCGGGCCAGCCGCCGGCCGATCTCCACCGCGGCCTTGCCGCCCACCCCGGCGTCCACCTCGTCGAACAGGTAGGTCGGCACCGGGTCCGTGCCCGCGAAAACGACCTCCACGGCCAGCATCACGCGTGAGAGCTCACCACCGGAGGCGCCCTTGGCGATGGGGCGCGGCGGCGCGCCCGGGTGGGGCGCCAGCAGCAGCTCGACCTCGTCCACGCCCGACGGCCCGTACGCCACCGGACGACCGCCGACCTCGACGCCCTCCGGGTCCTCGGTCTGCCGGATGGCGAACGACACGCGCGCGTGGGGCATGGCGAGGGAGGCCAGCTCCGCGGTCACGGCGGCCGCGAACCGCTCCGCCGCCTCGGTCCGCGCGTCCGTCAACGCCTGTGCCAGTCCGCCCAGTTCGGCCCGCAGCGCGTCCCGCTCGGCGGTCAGCTCCCCGATCCGCTCGTCGTCACCGTCGAGTTCGGTGAGCCGGGCGGCGCCCTGCTCGGCCCAGGTCAGCACGGCGTCGACGTCCTCGCCGTACTTGCGGGTCAGCCCGGTCAGCGCGGCCCGCCGCTCCTCGACCGCCGCCAGCCGCAGCGGGTCGGCGTCCAGGTCGTCGGCGTACCCCGCCAGCTCGCCCGCGACGTCGCCCAGCAGGATCCCGATCTCCCCGATCCGGTCGGCGAGGGCGGCCAGCGCCGGGTCGTGCGACCGCACGGCCTCCAGGGCCCGGTACGCCCCCGCGACGAGCGTCGAGGCGTCGACGCCCTCGGGGTCCTCCGGGTTGCCCGCGAGCGCCGCGTGGGCGGCCGCGGCGGCGGACGCCAGCGCCTCCGCGTGCCCCAGCCGCTCGGCCTCCTCGGCCAGCTCGGCGTCCTCCCCGGCCCGCGGCTCGACGGCGGCGATCTCGTCGAGCCCGTAGCGCAGCATGTCGGCTTCCTGAGCCCGCTCACGCGCGCGCGTGATGATCTCCTCCAGCTCGGCGGAGACGGCCCGCAGCCGCCGGTGGGCACCGGCGTACTTGGCCAGCGGCCCGGCCACCGCGTCACCGGCGTACCGGTCGAGCGCCTGCCGCTGCCGCGACAGCTTGAGCAGTCCCTGCTGGTCGGTCTGGCCGTGCACGGCCACCAGTTCGTCGGCGAGCTCGGACAGCATCCCCACGGGCACGGACCGTCCCCCGAGGTGCGCCCGGGACCGTCCCTCGGCGGAGACGGTACGGCTGATCAGCAGCGCCCCGTCGTCGAGCTCGGCCCCGGCCTCCTCGGCCCGTACGGCGACCGGGGCGTCCGCGGGGACGGTGATCCGCCCCTCCACGACCGCCTTGTCGGCCCCGATCCGCACGAGCGCCGGGTCCGCCCGTCCCCCCAGCAGGAGCCCCAGGCTGGTGACCACCATGGTCTTGCCCGCGCCCGTCTCACCGGTGACGGCGGTGAACCCCGGCGACAGCTCGACGACGGCATCGTCGATGACTCCGAGCGACCGTATCCGCATCTCCTCCAACACGGACACGACCATACGAGGTCCGGCGCCGGAAGCGCGACGCCGGTCCCCCTTGTCACTCACGCGAGTGCACGCCGTCAGGGGCGCGGGGAACCGCGCGATCGCCCGCGGCGGTCCCGCGGCCGCCCACGCACCGACGCCCTGCGGCGGACCGCCCCCGTTCCGCGCGGTGGCCACCAGGTATGACAAGCGCGACTACATCTTCAACGGCACCCTGACCATCACCGCGATCGTCATCTGGCTCCGCGACACCGTCCAAGAGCCATCGGAAACGGCCTAGTACTCCCGTACTAGTGCGGAGCCCCCCGCCACCCGGAGACCGGCAGGGCGAACTTCGCGACGAGCCGATCCGTGAACGAGGCGTGGTGCAGCCGGGCCAGCCGCACCGGCACCGCCCCTCGCCGCACCTCCACCCTCGCTCCCGGCGGCAGCTCCACCGTCCGCCGTCCGTCACACCACAGGACCCCCGGCGGGACGTGCGGCAGCACCTCCACGGCCAGCACGGATTCCGGCGAGGTCACGAGCGGTTTGGCGAACAGCGCGTGCGCGGAGATCGGCACCATCAGCAGCGCCTCCACCTCGGGCCACACCACCGGCCCCCCGGCGGAGAACGCGTACGCCGTCGACCCGGTCGGCGTCGACAGCACGATCCCGTCGCACCCGAACCCGGTCACCGGCCGCCCGTCGATCTCCAGCACGACCTCCAGGAGCTTCTCGGCGCCGGCCTTCTGCACCGCCGCCTCGTTCAGCGCCCAGTCGGTGTGCACGATGTCGCCGTTGCTGTGCACGACGACGTCGACCGTCATCCGCTCCTCGACCTCGTACGCCCGCGTCACCACCCGGTCGACGACCTTGTCGAGG
The DNA here is from genome assembly GCF_042430725.1 of Streptomyces cinereospinus. Classification (NCBI taxonomy): domain Bacteria; kingdom Bacillati; phylum Actinomycetota; class Actinomycetes; order Kitasatosporales; family Streptomycetaceae; genus Streptomyces; species Streptomyces cinereospinus. The sequence continues at coordinate 36,465 of NZ_JBHMCY010000058.1, forward strand.
TCGTCCCGCTCGGCCTCGGCGAGGAACCCGACCCGCCCGAGGTTGACGCCGAGCATCGGCACCCCGGAGGCGCGCGCGAACTCCGCGCCGCGCAGCAGCGTCCCGTCGCCGCCCAGCACGATCAGCAGCTCGCACCCGTCGAGGCACTGCGGCGTCGCCTCCTTGACCAGCCGCACCTCGTCCGACAGCGGCAGGTCGGCCGCCTCCGCCTCCAGCACCCGTACGCCGATCCCGGACCGCAGCAGCCCCTTGACCACCAGTTCGGCGCTGCGCACGGCCGCGGGCCGCCCGGTGTGGGCGAGCAGGAAAACAGTACGAGCTCGGTCAGCTGTCAACGCGGCCCCTCCGCAACTGCACGGTCGACGTCGGCCGGGTCCAGGCGGGGAGCGCCGGCCCGCAGCCACAGAAAGTACTCGACATTCCCCGAGGGTCCGGGCAGCGGGCTGGCCGTCACGCCCATCGCCCCGAGCCCCAGTTCCCAGGCCCGCCCGGCCACCTGGCACACGGCCTCGGCCCGCAGCTGCGGGCTGCGCACCACTCCCCCGCTGCCCAGCCGTTCCCGGCCCACCTCGAACTGCGGCTTCACCATCATGACCAGGTCGGCGTCCGGCCGCACACAGCGCACCAGGGCGGGCAGGACGAGACCGAGCGGGATGAAGGACAGATCCCCCACCACAAGATCCGCAGGCTCCCCGTCGATCGCTTCGAGGGTCAGCTCCCGTACGTTCGTACGGTCCTTGACGGTGACGCGTTCATCGCTCCGCAGGGTCCAGGCGAGTTGTCCGTAGCCGACGTCGACGGCGACGACGTGGGCCGCCCCCGCCCGCAGCAGCACGTCGGTGAAGCCGCCGGTGGAGGCCCCGGCGTCCAGCGCCCGCCGCCCCTCGACGACCAGCCCCCGCGGGACGAAGACGGCCAGTGCCCCCGCGAGTTTGTGCCCGCCCCGCGAGACGTACTCGGGGTCGCTGTCATCGGCCGTGACGACGATCGCCGCGGCGGTCTCCACCTGGGTGGCCGGCTTGGTCGCGACCGTCTTGCCGACGCTGACGCGGCCGGCGGCGATCAGCTGGCCGGCGTGCTCGCGCGAGCGCGCGAGCTTCCGGCGGACCAGCTCCGCGTCGAGACGGCGGCGTGCGACTCCTGCCACGTTCGGTTCAGCTCCTCGTGCCATGCGACGGCGGGGGCGCCGGAGGTCCCGGGCGGGCGTCGAGCGCGGTGAGCGCGTCGCGCAGCCCCCGGTGTACATCCTCGTACACCTCGACGTGTCCGTCGGTGGCCAGGTGGTCGGCGTCGGCCAGCCGCTCCAGCCGGGCGTCCACCTCGGCGTTGCCGGTCGGAGTGCGGTCCACGCCGAGCGGGGCGGGCGCGGCGGGGTCGGCCCCGGGACCGTCCGCCGCGGCCGTGGAGTGCTCGGACGCTGAGTCGTGCATGCTCCGACGCTACCCCGAAGCCCTGCGGTACCGTCGGTCGCGATGGCAACGATCGAGGAATGCCGCGCCGCGCTCGAACAGCTCTCGGAGAACATGCAGCACGCCGAGGGCGACGCCGGTGCGGCCGCCGCCATGGACCGCTCCGTGAGCTGTCACATCACCGACCTGGACATCACCTTCGTCGGCCGGATGCGGGACAGACGGATCACCGTGCACGACACCGTCGAGGGCCCACCGCCCGAGAAGGCACAGATCAGGCTGGCCATGGCGGGAGACGACCTGGTGGCGCTGGTGGGCGGCGAGCTGCACTTCGCCAAGGCCTGGGGCTCGGGCCGGGTGAGGCTGGAGGCGGGCCTGCTGGACCTGTTCCGGCTGAGGAAGCTCCTGTAGCGGCTTCCGGCTGAGCAAGCTTCCACAGCGGCTCCCGGCTGAGCAAGCTTCCGTAACGGCTCCCGGCTGAGGAAGTTCCACTGGCGCCCCCCTCGCTCAGGAGGGTCCAGCAGCGGGCTCCGGCTCAGGAAGCCTCCGCGGCGGCGGCCCGCGGCACGGCGGCGCGCGCCTTGCGCGCCGCCGGCACCACCAGCGGCGTGCCCGTCTCCGGATCGTCGATGACCTGGCAGCGCAGCCCGAAGACCTGCTCCACCAGCTCCGCGGTGACGATGTCGTTCGGCGCCCCCTCGGCGATCACCTCGCCGCCGCGCAGCGCGACGAGGTGCGTGGCGTACCGGGCGGCGTGGTTGAGGTCGTGCAGCACGGCGACCAGCGTCCGCCCCTGCTCCTCGTGCAGCTCCGCGCAGAGGTCCAGGACGTCGATCTGGTGCTGGATGTCCAGGTACGTCGTCGGCTCGTCCAGCAGCAGCAGCGGCGTCTGCTGGGCCAGCGCCATCGCGATCCACACCCGCTGGCGCTGACCGCCGGACAACTCGTCGACATAGCGGTCCGCGAGCTCGGCGACCCCGGTCTGCGCCATGGACTCCTGCACGACCCGCTCGTCCTCGGCCGACCACTGCCGCAGGATCCCCTGGTGCGGGTAGCGGCCGCGGCCCACCAGGTCGGCGACCGTGATGCCGTCCGGGGCGATCGAGGACTGGGGCAGCAGACCGAGCGTCCGGGCGACCTTCTTCGCCGGCATCGACTGGATGACCTGCCCGTCCAGCAGCACTCGCCCTTCGTGGGGCTTGAGCATCCGCGACAGCGCGCGCAGCAGCGTCGACTTGCCGCAGGCGTTCGGGCCGACGATCACGGTGAACGAGTTGTCGGGAATCTGCACCGACAACCGCTCGGCGATGACGCGCTGGTCGTAGGCGAGGGTGACGTTGTCGGCGGACAGGCGGTTCACGGTGCTCCTTTGGATGTTCTGGTGCGCGGGGCCGCTCATATCCGCCCCGCCCTGCGCTCGGTGACCAGCAGCCACAGCAGGTAGACGCCACCGACCACGCCGGTGACCACACCCACGGGCAGCTGGTCGGCACCGAAGACGCGCTGCGAGACCCAGTCGGCGGTGACCAGCAGGGCCGCGCCCATGCACAGCGACGGCAGCAGGTTCGGGCCGGGCGAGCGGGTCAGCCGGCGGGCCAGCTGCGGCGCGGTGAGCGCCACGAAGCTGACGGGGCCGGCGGCGGCGGTGGCGGCGGCGGTCAGCAGCACCGCGGCCACCAGCAGCACCATCCGCACCCGCTCGACGCGCACCCCGAGCGAGTACGACACGTCGTCACCCATCTCCAGCATCCGCAAGCCGCGGGCGTTGGCCAGGACGAGCGGGACGAGGACGGCGCACAGCGCGAGCAGCGGCCAGACCTGCGCCCAGTCGCGGCCGCTGAGCGAGCCGGTCATCCAGACGACGGCCCGGGCCGCGTCCACCAGGTCGGCCTTGGTCAGCAGATAGCCGTTGACGCCGGTGACGATGGCGGAGACACCGATACCGACCAGCACCAGCCGGTACCCGTGCACGCCCTGCTTCCAGGCCAGCACGTAGATGGCGAACCCGGTCCCGAGGCCGCCCACCAGCGCGCCGAGGGTGACGGCGCCCGCGCTGCCGGCGAACAGCACGATCACCACGAGGGCGCCGGCCGTCGCGCCCTGCCCGAGGCCGAGGACGTCCGGGCTGCCCAGCGGGTTGCGCGAGACGGACTGGAACAGCGCTCCGCCCAGCCCGAGCGAGGCGCCGACCAGCAGTCCGACCAGGACCCGCGGCAGCCGCAGCTCGTTGACGATGAACTGCTGGCCGGGGTCCCCGTCGCCGGCCAGCGTCCTGAGCACGTCGGCGGCGGGGATCGGGAAGTCGCCGGTGCCGATCAGCACCACGCTCGCGGCGAGCGCGACGAGCAGCAGCAGGACGACGACGGTGAGGGACCGGACGTCCAGGCGCACGGACAGCCCGCCCGGCGTCCGTACGGCACGGTTGGCACGGTTGGTGGTCACAGCTGGGCCGTCCTCCGCCGTCGTACGAGAAAGATGAAGACCGGGCCGCCGAGGATCGCGGTGATGATGCCGACCTGGAGTTCCGCGGGGCGCGCCACGACCCGGCCGAGCACGTCGGCGCCGAGCAGCAGCACCGGCGACAGGACGGCCGCGTACGGCAGGATCCAGCGCAGGTCGGGCCCGGTGAAGGAGCGCACGACGTGCGGCACCATCAGGCCGACGAACATGATGGGCCCGCAGGCGGCCGTCGCCGCCCCGCACAGCACGGTGGCGGCGAGCATGGACAGCGCCCGGGTACGGTTGAGGTCGGCGCCGAGGGCCTTGGCGGTGTCGTCGCCCATGGCCATCGCGTTCAGCGGGCGGGCGAGGGCGAGGGCGAGGACCGTGCCGGCCGCGAAGAACGGCAGCACCTGTGTGATGGTGTCGTCGGTGGCCGCGCTCAGCGACCCGACGGTCCAGAAGCGCATCCGGTCCAGCGCCGCCTCGTCCAGGATCATCAGGGCCTGGAGGTAGCCGTAGAGCGCCGCGGTGAGCGCCGTGCCGGCGAGCGCGAGCCGCACCGGAGTGGCGCCCCGGCTGCCGCCCAGGAACCACACCAGCGCGCCGACCGCGGCCGCGCCGAAGAAGGCGAACCACACATAGCCGCCGACGCTGGTGACGCCGAAGAAGGTGATGGCGGTGACCACGGCCGCGGAGGCGCCCGCGTTGATGCCGAGCAGTCCCGGGTCGGCCAGCGGGTTGCGGGTGAGCGCCTGGAGCACGCCGCCGGACAGACCGAGCGCGGCGCCGGCGAGCAGCCCGAGCAGGGTCCGGGACAGCCGCTCGCCGACCACGACGTCGCCGTACGTCCCCGAATCCTGGAACAGACCGTGCCAGACCTGCCCGAGGGACAGCTCCTTGGCGCCGACGGCGATACTGGCCAGGGCGACCAGCACCATGATCAGCACCGCGAGGAGCAACCCGACGGCGCGTATCGCCCGGCGGGTCGGGGGCGCGGAGGCTGCGTCCGCGCGCTGTTCGGGGGGACTCTCGACCAACACGCAGTTAGGTTAGCCTACCCTCGCATCGGATCAAGATCCCGCCTGCTGCGGAACCCGCGAGCAGGGACGCGGCGAGCCGGTCCGGGGACACGGCCGAGCACCCCGGCCGTCCGCGCCTACAGCTCCAGCCGCGCCAGCGCCTCCGCCCCGTCCAGCTCGCACACCCCTTCCCCGGCCGCCGTCCAGGCCGCCGCGCACAGTGCCCGCAGCCCGTCCGGCGCCGCCCCCTCGCCGTCCAGCGCCAGCCGCCCGTCCTGCGCCGTCGCCGTCCAGCCGGCGCACCGGAAACCCGCACCGGCCTCGACCACGTCCGGCTGCCCGGTGAGCATCCCCCGCAGATCCGCGTCGACATACGTCGGCCGGTGCCGCGGCGGCGCCGCCAGCAGCTGCCGCCCGTCGGTCACGCCGGTCAGCACCAGCAGCGAGTCGACGCCGCCGTTGAACGCGCCCTCGATGTCCGTGTCCAGCCGGTCGCCCACCACCAACGGCCGCCGCGCGCCCGTCCGCAGAATCGTCTCCCGGTGCATCGGCGGCAGCGGCTTGCCCGCCACCTGCGGCTCGGCACCGGTCGCGATCCGCACCACCTCCACCGCCGCGCCGTTGCCCGGCGCGATCCCCCGCGCACTCGGGATGGTCAGGTCGGTGTTCGACGCGAACCACGGCACCCCGCGCGCGATCGCGTAGCACGCCTCGGCGAACCGTCCCCACGGCAACTCCGGCCCGCCGTATCCCTGGACGACCGCCACCGGCTCGTCGTCCGCGGACTCCACCGGCACCAGCCCCCGCTCCCGCAGCGCCACCCGCAGCCCTTCGCCGCCGACCACCAGCACCCGCGCCCCCGCGGGCACCTGCTCGGCGACCAGCCGCGCGACCGCCTGCGCTGAGGTGATCACGTCACCGGCCTCCGCCGGTATCCCGAGCTCCGTCAGATGCGCGGCCACCGCGTCCGGCGTGCGCAGCGCGTTGTTGGTGACGTACGCGAGATGCATCCCGCCACCACGGGCGGTCCCGAGCGAGTCGACCGCGTGCGCGATCGCCTCCCCGCCCGCGTACACCACCCCGTCCAGGTCGAGCAGCGCCGTGTCGTACGCCTCGCTCAGCGCCTGCCCGCTGCCCTCGGGCCTGGTCCTGACCTGCTGGCTCATCTCCGCACCGCTCCTCGGTCCACCGGCTTTCCCCCGATCATGCCCCATGCCACTGACACCCATGGCGCACGTACGATGCCGAGATGAACACAGCAGGTCACACGGGAGCAACGACGCGCCGAGGCCTCGAACTCACCCCGTTCCGAGGCCTTCGCTACGACCCCGACCGGGTCGGCAGTCTGGCGGCCGTGACATCCCCTCCGTACGACGTCGTCGTACGCCCCGACGGCGTGCACCAGTTGCAGTCGGCAGACCCGCACAACATCGTCCGGCTGATCCTCCCGGAGGCCGCCACCCCCACCGCGCGCAACGCCCAGGCCGCCGACACCCTGCGCCGCTGGCTCACCGAGGGCGTCCTGACCGCCGACCCCGAGCCCGGCCTGTACGTCTACGAACAGCACGACGGCGACGGCATGCTCCAGCGCGGGATCATCGGCGCCCTGCGCGTCTCCGACCCCTCGGAGGGCGTGGTCCTGCCGCACGAGGACGTCATGCCGCACGTCGTCGCCGACCGCGCCGGCCTGATGCGCGCCACCTCCGCCAACCTCGAACCGCTCCTGCTGACCTACCGCGGCGACGGCCGGGCCGCCACCGGCGAGATCGTCGAACGGACCGCGCGACAGGCACCGCTCCTCGCCACCACCACCGAGGACGGTTTCAGCCACCGCCTGTGGGCCGTCACCGACCCCGACGACCTGGCCCGCGTCCGGTCCGACCTCGCCCACCACCAGGCCCTCATCGCCGACGGCCACCACCGCTGGGCCACCTACCGCCGCCTGCGCGCCGAGCACGCCTCCCCCAGCCCCTGGGACTACGGCCTGGTCCTGCTGGTCGACACCGCCCGCTACCCGCTGCGCGTCCGCGCCATCCACCGCCTCCTGCACGGCCTGCCGGTGCCCGACGCCCTGTCCGCCCTCCACGGCCACTTCCGGGTACGCCGCGTGGACGCACAGCTCCCCGAGGCCCTTACGGCCCTCGCCGAAGCCGCCGCCTCGGGCAACGCCTTCCTGCTCGCCGGCGACGGCACGTTCCACCTGGCCGACCGGCCCGACCCGGAACTGCTGGCGCGCACCGTCCCCGCCGACCGCCCCGAGGCATGGCGCACCCTCGACGCCACGGTCCTGCACGCCACTCTGCTGAACCACGTCTGGCACGTCCCGGAGGACTCCCCCGCCCACATCGCCTACATCCACGACGCGGCCGCCACCGTCCGCAAGGCGGAACGGGACGGCGGTACGGCGGTCCTGCTGCACCCCGTCCACGAGGACGTCGTGCGCGACCTCGCCCGCCAGGGCGTGACCATGCCCCGCAAGTCGACGTCGTTCGGCCCGAAGCCGGCGTCCGGCCTGGTCCTGCGCGCCCTGGACCTCTGACGACCTCTGACACCCGGACCCGCACGTACGACGGTGGGCGGGACCCCGGCATCGGGGCCCCGCCCACCGTCATCCCGGTGCGTCAGTCCCGGTCGCCCTCCCCGGCGGAGCCCGAGTCGTCCTTGGCTCCGTCCGAGTCCTCCTGGGTCTCGTCGAGGGCGTCGACGAACGCCACGCCGTCCAGCTCGGCCAGCCGGTCCGAGGCGTCCGTGCTGCCGTCCCGGTCCGCCTCCACGGCCTTCGCGAACCACTCCCGCGCCTCACGCTCCCGGCCGGCGGCCAGCAGGGCTTCGGCGTACGCGTACCGCAGCCGCGCCGTCCACGGCTGGACAGAGCTGGAGGCCAGCTCGGGGCTCTGCAGCGTCACGATGGCCGCGTCGAGCTGCCCCATGTCACCCCGGGCGCCGGCCGCGACGAGCCGCATCTCCACCTGCCCGGCCTTGTCGAGCTTCTGCACCTCGGGCGCCCCGGCCATGTCCAGCGCCTTCTCCGGCCGGCCGAGCCCCCGCTCGCAGTCGGCCATCACGGGCCACAGCTCCACGCTGCCGGTCATCCGCCGCGCCGCCCGGAACTCGGCCAGCGCCTCCCCGTACTTCTGGTTGGCGTACGCCGCGAACCCGGCCGCCTCCCGTACCGCGGCGACACGCGACGCCAGCCGCAGGGCGACCCTGGAGTAGCCGTACGCCCCCTCGGGGTCCTCGTCGATCAGCCGCGCGACCATGACGAGGTTCTTGGCGACGTCCTCCGCGAGCGTCTTCGGCAGGCTCTGCAGCTCCTGCCGTACGTCCTTGTCGATCTCGTCGCCGGTGACGTCCTCCGGGATCGGCAGCCGCTTGATCGGCTCGCGGTCCCGCTCGCGCTCCTCACGGAACCGGCCGCCACCGCCACCGCGCCGGTCGTCCCGCCCACGGAAACCACCGGGCCGGCCGCCCCGGTCGTCCCGACGTGGCCCCCGTCCACCGCGGTCGTCCCGCCCACGGAACCCGCCACGCTCACCGCGGTCGTCCCGCCGGCCGAAACCGCCACGGTCCCCCCGGTCGTCCCGCCGGAACCCACGGTCCCGGTCGTCGCGCCGGTCATCACGGCGATCGTCCCGCCGGTCGTCCCGGCGACCGTATCCGCCCCGGTCACCCTCACGCCGGTCGTCCCGCCTCTCGTCGCGGCGGTCATCGCGACGGTCGTCACGGCGGCCGTATCCGCCACGGTCGTCGCTACGCCGGTCATCCCGGCGATCCTCGCGACGAAAACCACCACGGTCGTCACCACGCCGGTCGTCACGCCGGTCATCACGGCGGCCGTATCCGCCACGGTCGTCGCCACGCCGATCATCCCGACGGAAGCCACCACGGTCATCACCACGACGATCGTCACGGCGGAAGCCACCACGGTCATCACCACGCCGGTCATCACGACGGTCATCGCGTCGGCCGTATCCGCCCCGGTCGTCGCCACGCCGATCATCCCGACGATCCTCGCGACGGAAACCACCACGGTCATCACCACGCCGGTCATCACGACGGTCATCCCGACGGAAACCACCACGGTCGTCACCACGCCGGTCGTCACTTCGGTCATCACGGCGGTCATCGCGTCGGCCGTATCCGCCCCGGTCGTCGCCACGCCGATCATCCCGACGATCCTCGCGACGGAAACCACCACGGTCGTCACCACGCCGGTCATCACGACGGTCGTCACGACGGCCGTATCCGCCCCGGTCGTCACCACGCCGGTCATCACGGCGGAAGTCGCCACGGTCGTCGCGTCGGCCGTACCCGCCACGGTCACCGTAGCCACCCCGGTCGCCACCCCGGTCGCCGCCGTCGCGACGACCGTAGCCACCTCGGTCGTTGTCCCGCCGGAACCCGCCGCGGTCGCCGCGCTCGTTGCGGTCACCGCGGTGGTCGCGCCGGAAGCCGCCGCGGTCGGCGCGATCCCCACCATCCCGTCGCCGCTGGTCGCGCTCCGGTCGGTCGTCGGGAGAGTTGGTGGACATCGGTGACTCCTGTCTTCGGTACCGCAAGCATTGTAAAAAACAAAAGGACCCCTGGTCCCAGCTGAACGCTGGTGACCAGGGGTCCTTCCAAAGATTGTTCGGCGGTGTCCTACTCTCCCACAGGGTCCCCCCTGCAGTACCATCGGCG
>NZ_JBHMCY010000059.1:0-11404 GCF_042430725.1 Streptomyces cinereospinus
CCCATCGGCCCCGGCCCGCGCGTCGCCGACGCCCGCGCGGCCGCCGTCAAGGCGCCCCCGCCGGAGGCGGGCCTGGCCGCCTCCTGGGCCAAGCCGCGCCCCGGGGTGAACGGCGCCGAACCCGCCGCGGCACCACCGCCGCCGCCGGCGCCCCCGGAGAGCCCGGCGGGCTGGCGGCCCTGGCGGTTCCGGATGTCCAACGACGTCTGGGGCACCCCGGCCGTCGACGGCGACCTGGTGTACGTCACCTCCTTCGAGGTGCACGCCCTGGACGTGGCCACCGGCCGGCGCCGCTTCAAGACCAGGGACGTGGCCTGGTCGATGGCGGTCGCGGACGGCCGGATCCACGCCTCCGACGGCCCCACCCTGTTCGCCCTGGACGCCCGGGCGGGCGCCGACCTGTGGCGGCTGTCCACGGACGCCTGGGTGTACTCCCTGCAGGCCGAGCGGGGCACCGTCGTCACCGGTACCCGCGGCGGCGGCGTCCAGGCCTGGGAGGCCGCGAACGGCCGCAAGCTGTGGGAGATCACCGGCTGCCAGAGCGACTTCGAGTCGCCCGAGGCCGGGCCCGCCCTGCACGACGGCACCGTCTACGTCTGGCGCGACGCCCGCCTGCGGGCGCTGGACGCCCGTACCGGCGACGAGCGCTGGTCGTACCCGATCGGCGACGCGGCCTCGTGCGGCGGCGTCCCGGTCCGGGTGGCCCCGGCGCCCGACGGCTACGTGTACGTCACGGCGGGCACCCGCGTGCTCGCCGTCGACGTCGCCGCCGGTCGTGTCCGCTGGCACTTCGAGGCGCCGGCGGTCTTCCTGTCCCCGCCCGCCTTCGCGCCCGGCCCCGCGGTCACCGGCGGCGGCGTCTACCTCGCCGACTACCTCGGCACGGTGTACGCCCTGGACGCCACCGACGGCCGCGACCGCTGGCGGATCGCCACCGAGGCCCGGACGTCCGTCGAGCCGGTCCTGGTCGCCGCCGGCCACGTCCACGTCGGCAGCGGCACCGGCCTCTACACCCTGGACGCGGTCACCGGCACCCCCAAGTGGCGCTTCCAGGCGGGCGGCGACATCGTGGGCGCCCCCTCGGTCGCCGAGGGCCGGATCCACTTCGGCGCCACCGACCACCTGCTCTACACGCTCAAGGCCGACGACGGCCGGCTGCGCTGGAAGCTCGCCACCGGCGGCGAGATCACCGGCTCCCCGGTGGTCAAGGACGGGATCGTCTACGCGTGCAGCAAGGACCGCTGCGTGTACGCCCTCGACGCGGAGAAGGGCACGGGTACGGCCCGCACCGCCTGAGCGCGGGCCGGTGCCGCGGGACGGCCGTCGCACCGGGCGCACGGAAGGGATGTCCGGACGGCGGCCGCCTCTCGGGCGAGCCCGGTGTTCACCGTGCTCACCGACGACGCTACAGCGGGTGCGCGACGGTCGCACGCGGTGACATGGCCCTGACAGGTGATTCGCGAGGTGATCGATGGATCTCCGGGGGCGCGAACACAGGCTCACGGCGGTGGCGGCGCCGGTGGTCCTGTCGCTGACCGGTTTCTCGACGGGACGCCACAGCGGCGGGACCGGCGGTGACGGGGGCGGGGGAGGCGGCGGGTGCAGCAGCTCCGCCCAGGACCACGACGGTTCGTCGTCGGGGTCCGGGGGCGGGACCTGGTCGGGCACGGACGACGATGACGACGACGGTTCGTCCGGCGGCAGCGGCGGCTACGCCGGCTCGTCCGGCTCCGGCTCCGGCTCCGGCACCGGCTCCGGCTCGTCCGGCTCCGGCACCGGTACCGGCTCCGGCTCCGGCTCGTCCGGCTCCGGCTCCGGCTCGTCCGGCTCCGGTACCGGCTCCGGCTCCGGCTCCGGCACCGCTCCGGCTCCGGCTCGTCCGGCTCCGGTACCGGCTCCGGCTCCGGCTCGTCCGGCTCCGGTACCGGCTCCGGCTCCGGCTCCGGCACCGCTCCGGCTCCGGCTCCGGCACCGGCACCGCTCCGGCACCGCTCCGGCACCGGCTCCGGCACCGGCTCCGGCTCGTCCGGCTCCGGCACCGGCGAGACGCTCCAGGGCGCGACGGTCGAACTCGTCGGCTGCGCCACCCCGCAGGACCCGTACGCCACGGTGGCCGTGACCAACCCCAACGCCCGGGGCGCCTGCTTCACCGTCACCGTCGACTTCCTCGACGCCGCCTCCGCGCGGGTCGAACAGCGCGCCCGGGACGCCTACGTCGCCGCGAACGACACGCTGGACGTGCGGGTCGACCTGTCCGGCCCGGGCGGTGCGGCGAGGGTCGACCACTGCGAGGCGGCCCCGTACGCCACGGCGAACTGACGAAGGGTCTCCGCCGGCTCCGGACGCGGCAGGCCGCCGAACCCCCCGGGGGGCCCGCGCGACGGCCTCCGCCGCTCAGCCGACGGGAGTCGCCGGTGGCCTCGGGGACGGGGCGGTGGAGCGGTGGCGTGGGGGGCCGTGTCCCGGGGGGCCGGACCGGGCCGTGGGCGCGGTGGTCCGGGGGCGCCAGTGGGCCGGGGCCTCGGCCATCACCAGGGCCAGGACCAGCCAGAAGAGCATGTCGACGCGGTCCAGGTTGGCCGGGTGGTCCATCATCGCGATGAGCAGGAAGCCGGTCAGCGAGGCCAGTCCCACCGTGCCGACGGTCGACTTGGCGCGGGCGGCGCGGGCGGCCGTGGACCAGGCGACCACGGTGACGGCGAGGACGCCGGCGAGACCGGCGGGACCGGTCTCCACCAGCCAGTTGAGCCACATGTTGTGGGCGTGCACGAAGACGCGGTCGCCGGGCGCGGTCGCGGAGATGACGGCGCCGGAGCGGCCGAGGCCGACCCCGAGCGGGTGCTGCACGGCGATGTCGAGCGCCGCGTTCCAGGCCTGGCCGCGCACCCCGAGCGAGGTCCCGGCCTGCGACACGGCCCCGATGACGGCGGTCGCGACGCCGAGGGCGAGGAGTCCGAGGGCGGCGGTGAGGCGGCGCCGGGCGCGGTCGGCGAGGCGTGGCGCGAGCCCGTAGGCGCCGCCGAGGACGAGCAGGCCGGCGGCGCCGGCGACGTACCCGGCGCGGGAGAAGGTGGTGAGCAGGGCGCCGTATCCGAGGACGCCGGCCAGCACGACCGCGGTGCGGGCCGTGCGCTCGTCCACCGAGACGGCGGCGAGCAGCACGAACGGCAGCAGCAGCACGAGGAACGCGGCGAGCAGGTTGGGGTTGGCGAAGGTGCCGGTGGCGCGGATCAGGACGCCGGGGCCGCTCGCGTCGCAGGAGATGTCGGTGAGCAGGCCGGTGCGGCAGAAGCCGGTCGGGGTGTCGTTGGTGACCTGCGCGAGGGCGGCGGCCCCGGCGGCCACGGCCGCGGCCGGTGCGAGCAGGCCGACCGCGCGCCAGGACTCGGGCTGGGTGCGGCGCAGGCCGACGACGAGGTAGTAGCAGGCGACGGCGGTGAGCAGGCCGCGCAGGGGCGCGGTCGGATGCCCGCCGAGGAACGTCGTCAGCACGGCGGCGCCGAGCAGCAGCGCGATCGGCCCGTCCAGCCGGGTCCGGAAGTCCCGCAGCCGCGCCCGGGGCCGTCCCCGTACCGGTACGGCCGGGGCGAGCAGCCCCAGGAACAGCGCGATCCGGGTCGGGGTCACCACCCCGGCCAGCGGGTCGTCGGGGAAGAAGTCGGTGGCCGTGTCCAGGAACACGACGAACAGCGCCGCGAGGGGGACCGCCTGAAGGAACGCGTGCGCCGCTCCGGGTGCCGTCGGCGTGCTCCGGTCGGTTGCCATGGCACCCGAGCGTGGCGGCCCGGTGCGACGCCGGGGTGACCGAGGGGATAACGGCGATGTGCGGGCGGGGGGACGGCCGTTCTCCTCGGCGCGCCGCGCGGGCGGGGCGGCCTGAGCGGGGCGCCGCCGTGGGCCGGGCGCCCCGCCGGGGCGGGGTCAGCCGAAGGCGCGGACGGCCTGGTAGTAGGTCCAGGCGGTGCTGTCGCAGGCGGTCCTGGTCCCGCCGCTGTAGCCGTTGCAGACCCGCTTGAGGTCCTCGTAGAAGGCGCTGTCGAGGCGGGACTTGTTGGCGTCGAAGGAGCCCGCGGCCTTGTAGTTGCGGTAGCCGAAGTCGTGCCGGGCGCAGGACATGGCGAAGGGGAAGCCGAAGGGGTTGTCCGGCGAGCTGGAGCAGTAGTCGGTCGACCAGTCGAAGCCGTACGCGGCCCAGGCGCCCTGGTTCGCGCGGGCCGCGGCCCAGGCGTTGTAGCTGGACGCGCTGGTCTGCGTCCAACTGGACAGCACCTGGGGCTTGTCGGCCGGGGCGGCACCGGCGGCGGTCGCGGTGGCGACGACGGTGGCCAGGGAGAGGGTCGTGGTGGCGAGAGCGGTCGCGAGTCTGCGGTGCATTCCCACACCTCCATGAGGCTGTCGCCCGCCAGTCGGGCAACAGGTTCATGACAAGATGATGGACGCTTCCGCAACTTCTCCACACCCCGCGCACCCTAATGAACCCTGAACTCTTGGCTGGGGCCGGAGATCGGAACGTGAAGCTCCGGGGTGGAAGCGAACGACCGTCAAGTCCACCGCGGCACAACGCCGTTGGGGCGCACCGCGGCCGCGGCGGCCTCCCCTCCGTGCCGCCGCGGCCGGACCCCGTGGGCGGAGGCCTACTTCACCGGCTTGAAGGGCTCCGACGTCGCGTGGATGTCCTTCGTCTCCAGCGGCTCGTCGGTGGCGTGGATGTCGCCCTGGGTCGTCGCACCGCCCGCGGTCTCCGCCGGGGCGCCGGCCGCCACGGGCTCGTCGGTGGCGTGGATGTCCTGCGGCTTGACGGCGGTCTCGTCGCTCATGATCGTTCGCTCCCCACTTGGAGTGTGTTCCGTCGCTTGAGGGCCCGCCCGGTCACTCCCCCGAGGGTGACCGGGACGGGCGGTCGGGGCCGCCCGCCCCAGGGGTGCCGGCGACCCGGTGCGGCGGCCCGTCTGCCCCCCGACGCGACGGAACCACCCGCATCTGAAGGATGGCCGGTGGCGATAAACGAATGATGAACACCGCGGCCGGCGGCGTCAGGCCGCGCGCAGCGGGGTCAGCAGGGCCCGTACCTCGGCCGCCTCCGGCGCGTCCAGCTCCTCGTACACCCGCACCGCTTCCTGCCAGCAGACCTGGGCGCGACCGGTGTGCCCGATGCCGGAGAGCGCGCGGCCGAGGACGGTCAGGACGTTGGCCCGGCGCCACTCCCCGCCGATGCCGCGCAGCACGGTCAGCGCCATCTCCGCGTTCGCGGCCGCCTGCGCGAAGCGCCGCCCGGCGATGTCGACCTCCGCGAGGCGGAACAGCGTCATGCCCTCCCACAGCCGCTGGCGGCTGTCCCGGAACACCTCCAGCGCCTCCAGCAGCCGCTCGGCCGCCGCGTCGAGCCGCCCGCTCTGCGTCAGCGCCATGCCCAGGGCGTACCGGCCGTTGGCGCCGCGCATGGAGTTGCCCATGGTGTCGTAGATCTCCATGCCCTCCTGGGCCAGGGCGACGGCGCTCTGCGTGCGTCCGGTGGCCAGGCGGATCCGCGAGAGGTTGCACAGCGCGCTGGCCTCGCCCGGCCGGTCGCCCAGGGTGCGGAAGTGCCCGATGGCCCGGGAGAGGTGCTCCTCGCCCTCCGCGTTGCGGTTCTGGTAGAGCGCGATGACCCCGCGGGCGTTGTGCGCCCAGCACACCGGCAGCAGGTCCGCCGCTTCCCGGGCCCGGCGGATCACCTGCTCGGCCTCCCGGTCGGCCATGTCGAACCGCCCGCCGTCCAGATGCGCGTGGGCCAGCGTCATCAGGGCCCGCGCTTCCTCCCGGGCCACCCCGCCCCGGTGGGCGGCCTGGAGCAGGGCCTTCGCCGTGGCCTCGTACTCGCGGGAGTTGGCGCCCGACTCCGACAGGTCGTGCGCCGCCCAGAGCAGGTCCACGGCCCGGCGCAGGCTGCCCGGCCGGCCCGCGCACTGCCGGGCGAACGCCAGCAGGCAGTTGGCCTCGGTGTACAGCCAGTCCCGGGCGGACGCGCGGTCGGTGAAGGCGAGGCCGGGACGGTCGGTGGCGGCGAGGTGGTCCACCAGCCGGTCGCCGGGCCGCTCGATGGCGTACACGGCCGCCGCCGTGGCCAGGTAGAAGTCCAGCAGCCGGGAGAGCGCCGCGTCCCGCTCGCTCGGCGGGTGCTCGTCCCGCTCCGCGCAGGCACGGGCGTAGAGCCGCACCAGGTCGTGGAAGCGGTAGCGGCCGGGGGCCGCCGACTCCAGCAGGGAGGTGTCGACCAGCGACTCCAGCAGGTCCTCGGCGTCCTCGGCGGGCAGGTCCAGCACCGCCGCCGCCGACGCCAGCGACAGGTCCGGCCCGTCGGCCAGCCCCAGCAGCCGGAACGCCCGCGCCTGGGCGGGCTCCAGCTGGCCGTACCCCAGCTCGAAGGTGGCCTTCACCGCCAGGTCCCCGGCCTGGAGCTCGTCCAGCCGGCGGCGTTCGTCCGCGAGCTTCGCCGCCAGTACCGAGACCGTCCAGGTGCGGCGGGACGCGAGACGGGAGGCGGCGATGCGGATGGCCAGGGGGAGGAAGCCGCACGCGGCGACCACGTCCAGCGACGCCTCGCGCTCGGCGGCGACCCGCTCCTCGCCCACGATCCTGGTGAACAGCGCCAGCGCCTCGTCCGGGGACATCACGTCGAGGTCCACCAGGTGCGCCCCGGCCAGGTCCACCATCCGCACCCGGGACGTCACCAGTGCCGCGCACCCCGCCGTGCCGGGCAGCAGCGGCCGCACCTGGGCGGCGTCGCGGGCGTTGTCCAGCAGGACCAGCACCCGGCGTCCGTCCAGCACCGACCGGAACAGCGCCGCGCGCTCCTGGAGCGAGTCCGGGACGGCCGGGCCGGGGGTGCCGAGGGCCCGCAGGAACGAGCCCAGCACCGTCTCCGGCTCCGCCTCCCGCGGCCCGGCGCCCTGGAGGTCGACGTACAACTGCCCGTCCGGGAAGGCGGACCGCACCTGGTGCGCCACGTGCACCGCCAGCGTCGTCTTGCCGACCCCGCCGATCCCGGCCAGCGCGGAGACGGCCATCACCCGGCCCTCCGCCGACGCCAGCATCTCGCTCAGCTCGGTCACGAAGGAAGCGCGGCCCGTGAAGTCGGGGACCGTCGCGGGCAGTTGCGCCGGGCGGACCGGGGCCGCGGACGGTTCGGCGACCGGCGCCGAGGGCTCCGCGATGCCGGGGTCGGCGGTCAGGATGCGCTGTTGCAGCTCGCGCAGCCCCGGCCGGGGGTCCACGCCCAGCTCGTCCGCCAGCAGCCGCCGCGTGTCGGCGTACACCGCCAGGGCCTCCGCCTGCCGGCCCGACCGGTACAGCGCCAGCATCAGCAGTTCCCGCAGCCGTTCGCGCAGCGGGTGCGCCGCCGTCAGGGCGGTCAGCTCGCAGACCGCCTCCGCGTGGCAGCCCTGCTCCAGGTCCATGTCCAGCCGCGCCTCCAGCAGTTGCAGCCGCCACTCCTCCAGCCGGACGCGCTGCGTGCCGGCGTACGGCCCCGGCACCCCCGCCAGCGCCTCCCCGTCCCACAGGTCCAGCGACCGGCCCAGCAGTTCCCGTGCCCGGCCCAGGTCCCCGGCGGCCCGCGCCTTCTCGGCGTCGGCCGCCAGGTCCTGCGCCACCGCCAGGTCCAGGGCGCCGTCGCCGACCGAGCGGATGGCGTAGCCGCCCGACTCGCTCACCAGCACGTCGGGGTCGAGCGCCTTGCGCAGCCGCGAGGCGTAGGTGCGCACCGCCGCCAGCGCCTGGGACGGCGGTTCCTCGCCCCACAGCGCGTCGATCAGTTGCGGCGCGGTCGCCGTGCGCCCCTCGCGCAGCAGCAGCGCGGCCAGCAGGGCGCGTTGCTGCGGGGAACCCGTGGCCAGCGGCTCGTCACCGCGCCAGGCGCGCACCGGTCCGAGCACGCCGAAGCGCAGCGCGACGGGCTCCTCCGCAGTGCCCGGACGCCCCTGTGCCGGCACCCCGTCCATAGCCGTCCCCCTAGACAAGCTGAACAATGCTGTCAGTCTGCCTTGCCCGGGCGGCCCCGTCAGCCGCCCGAGACCGCTGTCACAGCCGGGCGCACGGGATCCCACCAGCCCCACACACCCTCTTCGCACACGTCCGCACTGACCTGAGCACGCAGGGCCGCCCGAGATACACCCCCGGTGCCGGACCCGGTCAGCGGCCCGGCAGGGTCTCCTCCAGCCAGTCGAAGACGACCTCGCAGTGCTGCTGCGGGGCCATGGGGGAGCAGTGCAGCTGCGCCCCGGTGGCCGCGGTGAGCTTCACGTACTCCTTGGGCGAGGTCAGCTTGTCGAACATCCGGCGGGCCTGGCCGGGGTAGAACTGCTCGGCCTCGTAGTCCAGGACCAGCGCGGGCATCTTGATCCGGCGCACGACGTCCGTGATGTCCAGGGCCTGGACGCGCCGGGCGGGGGTGTGGAAGTCGGTGAACGTCCGGCCCCTGCGGGCGTCGAGCATCGCCTGCACGGAGAACGGCTCGAACCGCTTGCGCAGCGCGGCGGCGTCGGCCGCGGACAGTTCGGGCACCACCTCCTTGGTCCAGACGGTGTTGGTCTCCTTCTTGTCCGGGGTGTAGATCGCGCGGACCTCCGGGGGGAAGCCGAGCCAGGGCGTCAGGCAGCCGGGCATCGCCACCACCGCGGCCAGCCGGTCCTCGAAGGCGGCGGCCCGGGGCGCCAGGTCGCCCGCCATGCTCAGCCCGGTCAGGGCGATCCGGCCGGTGTCCACGTCCGGCCGGGCGACCAGCCAGTCGACGAGCGGGCGGACGACCTTCTCCCAGGCCGGCGTGAAGACCACCCGGTCCACGAAGAGCAGCTGCCCCTGTCCCGGCCCGTCGTACACCAGGGCGTTCCAGCCTCGTTCCAGGGCGGCCCGGACGCCGTACGTCCACATGTCGACGTTCTGCCCGTCGCTGCCGTTGGTCAGGATCACCGTGGGGCGGCGCCCCCCGGCCCCTTCCGGGCGGAAGAACCACACGGGCAGCGGGGTCCTCCCGTACGGGACCGCCGCCTTCACCGGCGCCGGGTCGCACAGGTCGCAGAACCGGTCCCAGGCGCGGCGTCCGGCGCGGTAGAGCCGCTCCTCGCTGCCCGGGTCGTCGGAGCCGAGGACGAAGAAGAGCGCCTGGGCGTAGTACTGGGCGGCCCGCAGCGCCCGCCACCGCGTGGTCTGGTCGTCGGCCCCGCCGCCCTCGGGCGCCGCCATCAACTGGTCGCCGAGCTTCTTGAAGGCCGTGACGTACGACTGCGCGGACAGGCCCGCCCGGTCGACCGCGTTGACGGCGGTGAGCACCTCGCCGGTCTCGGCGGCGCCGGCGCCGGCACCGCCGAGCGCCATCAGCGCGCTGAAGTTGTACGCCGGGTCCTCGAACAGTGTCATGGCCCCGGGTGCGGCGCCGCCGGCCGGGGCGGAGGCCGTGCCCGAGGGGCTGGGCGCGGCCGCGGGCGCCGCCCCGGTCGGGGTGCACCCGGCGGCCAGTACGGCCCCGGCACCGCCGACGAGTCCGGCGAGCGCGGCACGGCGGGTGGGCCTGCGCGTGCCGCCCCCCGATCCGTCCGATACGTCTGTCATGTGAAGTGAACGTACGACTCGGGGCGCCGGACCTCCGCACGCCACGCACCCGGCTCCCCCGAATGGCCGTCCGCGCGTCCGCCGGCCCCGCCCCCGGCTGGGCGATCTCCCTTGGTGTACCGGGGTAGTTGTTGATTCAATGGCCGGGAGCGTGTGGGTGAGGACGGTGGGCATGCGGATCGTGACCTGGAACCTGTGGTGGCGGTTCGGGCCCTGGGCGGAGCGGCAGAAGGCGATCCTCGGCGTGCTGCGCGAAGTGCGCCCCGACGTGGTGGGCCTCCAGGAGGTGTGGCAGGCCGGCGGTGAGAACCTCGCCGAGTGGCTGGCCGGCGAACTGGGCCTGCACTGGGCCTGGGCCCCCTCGCACGCCCCCGAGCGCTGGCAGCGCCGCATCGGCGACCCCGGCGTCTCCATCGGCAACGCCGTCCTCAGCCGCTGGCCCGTCACCGAGCAGGCCGTGCTGCCCCTCCCGGCGCCCGCGGACGTCGACGACGGCCGGCTCGCCCTCTACACCCGCCTGGCCGCGCCGTCGTGCACCGTCCCCTTCTTCACCACCCACCTCACCTCCGGGCCGGCCGCGTCGGCCACCCGCTGCCGCCAGGTCACCGTGCTCGCCGAGTTCGTCGCCCGGCACCGGGACGACTCACCGTTCCCGCCGGTCGTCACCGGCGACTTCAACGCCTGGCCGGACTCGGACGAGTTGCGCCTGTTCGGCGGGTCCCGGACCGCGCCCGTCGTGCCCGGCCAGGTGTTCCTGGACGCCTGGGAGTGCGCCGGGTCCGGCGCCCCGGGCCACACCTGGGACCCGGCGAACCCGTACGTCGCCGCCGGCGGCCTGCCCGGCGCCCGCATCGACTACGTGCACGCCGGCCCGCCCGGCCCGGACGGGCTCGGCCGGGTACGGGCCGTCCGGCGGGCGGGCGACGGCCCGGTGGACGGCGTCTGGCCCTCCGACCACGCGGCCGTCGTCGCCGACCTCGCCATGGGCTGACCGGCACGCCGGCAGGGGCTCCGGCCGCCGGTCGCCCGGGGCGTGTGCGCGGCGCCGCCCACGCGACGACGACCACCGGCCGGGACGGCGACCGGCTCCCGATCCGCACCCCCCGGGCCACGACCGCGCGGCCCGGCGAGGGCGACCTCGTCACCGGCGACACGGGCAAGGCGGCGAACCATGGACTCAGCGACGCGTACCAGGTCCACGTCCCGCGGCCGGACGGCCGGCGCGTTCGGCGCCGCCGCGCTGCTGCTGGCGGGGTGCGGAGGGGGCGGCGGCGAGCCCACCAGCCACCCCACGCGGGACACCACCGTCGAGGCGGCGGTCGGCGAGCGCTTCACCCTCACGGTGCGGTAGAACGCCTCGACCCGCTCGCACTGGTACCTCGTGGACCCCGAGCCGGACGCCGCGGTGGTGCGGGCGACGGGCCGCCGGAGCGCGGCCGGCGACCAGGTCATGCCGGGCGGCGGCACCGACCTGACCTTCACCTTCGAGGCGACCGGCGCGGGCCGCACCGAGATCGTGCTGATGCACTGCACGTACGCCGGCACCTGCGACACCGGCGACGGCACCCCCGCGCCCGCCCCGACGGGCGAGCGCGTCACGTACCGGGTCACGGTCCGGTGAGGCCCCCACCGAACCGACCGAACCCGCCCCTCCCCCTCCCAGGCGCGCGGGGAACTGCGCGAACACCCTCCACTCACCGGCACCTGGCGAACACCCGCCCCCTTTCTCGGGGGCGCGGGGAACTGTGCGAGGGCCCTCCACTCACCCGCACCCGGCAATCACCCGCACCCTCTCTCAGGGGCGCGGGGAACTGCGCGA
>NZ_JBHMCY010000059.1:11501-21957 GCF_042430725.1 Streptomyces cinereospinus
CCGCACCCTCTCTCAGGGGCGCGGGGAACTGCGCGACCACGCCCCACCCACCCGCACCCGGCAATCACCCGCACCCTCTCTCAGGGGCGCGGGGAACTGCGCGACCACGCCCCACCCACCCGCACTCGGCAATCAACCGCACCCCCGATTCCCACCCCGCCCCCCGCTCAACCGGCGGGGCCCATACGCTCGGAGGATGACGACTTCCGCGACCTCCGGAACCGCCCCCACCGAGAACTCCCTGCGTCGCGCCCTCAAACGTGCCCGTGACGGCGTCGCCCTCGACGTCACCGAAGCGGCCGTACTGCTCCAGGCCCGCGGCGAGGCCCTGGAGGACCTTGCCGCGTCCGCCGCCCGGGTGCGGGACGCGGGACTGGAGGCGGCCGGCCGCCCCGGCGTCATCACCTACTCGAAGAGCGTGTTCATCCCCCTGACCCGGCTGTGCCGGGACACGTGCCACTACTGCACGTTCGTCACCGTCCCGGGCAAGCTGCGCCGCGCCGGGCACGGGATGTTCATGTCGCCGGACGAGGTCCTGGACATCGCCCGCAAGGGCGCGGCACTCGGCTGCAAGGAAGCCCTCATCACCCTCGGCGACAAGCCCGAGGACCGCTGGCCCGAGGCGCGCGAATGGCTCGACGCGCACGGCTACGACGACACCATCGCCTATGTCCGCGCGATCTCCATCCGCATCCTGGAGGAGACGGGCCTGCTGCCCCACCTCAACCCCGGGGTCATGAGCTGGACCGACTTCCAGCGCCTGAAGCCGGTCGCGCCGAGCATGGGCATGATGCTGGAGACGACGGCCGAACGCCTGTGGTCGCGGCCCGGCGGCCCGCACCACGGCTCCCCGGACAAGGAACCCGCCGTCCGGCTGCGCGTCCTGGAGGACGCGGGCCGCTCCTCGGTCCCCTTCACCTCCGGCATCCTGATCGGCATCGGCGAGACGTACGAGGAGCGCGCGGAGTCCCTGTTCGCGCTCCGCAAGGTCTCCCGCGCCTACCACGGCATCCAGGAACTGATCATCCAGAACTTCCGCGCCAAGCCGGACACCGCGATGCACGGCATGCCGGACGCGGACCTCGACGAACTCGTCGCCACGGTGGCCGTCGCCCGGCACATCATGGGCCCGAGCGCCTGCCTCCAGGCCCCGCCCAACCTGGTCGACTCCGAGTACGAGCGGCTGATCGGGGCGGGCATCGACGACTGGGGCGGCGTCTCCCCGCTGACCATCGACCACGTCAACCCCGAGCGTCCCTGGCCGCAGATCGAGGAACTGGCCGCCCGCTCGGCGACGGCCGGCTTCGCACTGCGCGAACGCCTCTGCGTCTACCCGGAGTTCGTCACCCGCGGCGAGCCCTGGCTGGACCCGCGCCTGCTGCCGCACGTGCGCGCCCTCGCCGACCCGGAGACCGGCCTCGCCCTGCCGGACGCGGTGGTCGAGGGCCGCCCCTGGCAGGAACCGGAGGAGGTCTTCACGGCGAGCGGCCGCACGGACCTGCACACCACCATCGACAGCGCGGGCCGCACCACCGACCGCCGCGACGACTTCGACGTGGTCTACGGCGACTGGGGCGCCCTGCGCGAGGCCGCCGCCCCCGGCATGGCCCCCGAGCGCATCGACACGGACGTGCGCGCGGCGCTGGCCACGGCGGCCGACGACCCCACCCGGCTCACCGACGACGAGGCGCTGGCCCTGCTGCACGCGGACGGCCCCGCCCTGGACGCCCTCGCCCGCGTCGCGGACGACCTGCGCAAGTCGGTGGTCGGCGACGAGGTGACGTACGTCGTCACCCGGAACATCAACTTCACCAACGTCTGCTACACGGGCTGCCGCTTCTGCGCCTTCGCGCAGCGCCGCACGGACGCCGACGCGTACACGCTCTCGCTGGACCAGGTGGCCGACCGCGCCCAGCAGGCCTGGGACGTGGGCGCGGTGGAGGTCTGCATGCAGGGCGGCATCCACCCCGACCTGCCCGGGACGGCGTACTTCGACATCGCGCGGGCGGTGAAGGCCCGGGTGCCCGGCATGCACGTGCACGCGTTCTCCCCGATGGAGGTCGTCAACGGCGCGGCCCGCACCGGCCTGTCGGTCCGCGAGTGGCTCACGGCCGCCAAGGAGGCAGGTCTGGACTCCATCCCGGGCACGGCGGCGGAGATCCTGGACGACGAGGTCCGCTGGGTCCTGACCAAGGGCAAGCTGCCCACGGCGACCTGGATCGAGGTCGTCACCACCGCCCACGAACTGGGCATCCGCTCCTCCTCCACGATGATGTACGGCCACGTCGACCAGCCCCGCCACTGGCTGGGCCACCTGCGCACGCTGGCCCGCGTCCAGCAGCGGACGGGCGGGTTCACGGAGTTCGTCACGCTGCCGTTCATCCACACCAACGCCCCGGTGTACCTGGCGGGCATCGCCCGCCCCGGCCCTTCGATGCGGGACAACCGCGCGGTGACGGCGATGGCCAGGCTGCTGCTGCACCCGCACATCCCCAACATCCAGACGAGCTGGGTCAAACTGGGCGCCGAGGGTGCGGCGGAGATGCTCCGCTCCGGCGCCAACGACCTGGGCGGCACCCTGATGGAGGAGACCATCTCCCGCATGGCGGGCTCGTCCTACGGCTCCTACAAGTCGGTCCGCGACCTGGTGGCGGTGGCCGGGGCGGCGGGCCGCCCCGCCCGCCCCCGCACCACGCTGTACGGCGAGGTCCCCGAGGAGCGGCAGCGGGCGGCGGCGGCCTCGGACGGGCACCTGCCCCGGCTGCTGCCGGTGCTGGACTGAGGACCGGGCGTTCGGGCGCGCACAGTACGATGATCCGACCCCCGATGGCGGGGGTCGGAGACTGAGGAGATGCGTGCCCGTGCCTGCCCGACGGCTGCCCTCGTGGGCCTGGGTGACCGGCCTGACCGCGGCGGCGATCGCGGCGGTCACCGTCCTGGCCGTGCAGGCCGAGCAGGAGCCGGGCCCCACGGCCGCGGCGGCCCGGCCCAGCCCCTCGGCGACCGCGACCGCCCGCCCCACGCCGAGCGCGCCGGCCCCGGCGGCCGTGCCCGACGGCTCCGGGACCGGGCGGCGGATCGTCTACGCGCTGGGGCAGCGGCGGGTGTGGCTGGTCGACGCGAGCGACAGCCCCCGCCGCACCTTCACGGTGTGGCCCGGCACGGTCGACCCGGACCCCGGCACGTACATGGTCGGGACCCGCACCGAGGCCACCACCGGCTCCGACGGGGTGGAGATCGAGCACGTCGTCTACTTCGCCGCCGAGTCGGGCGTCAGCATCGCCTTCTCCGCCGCCGTGGACGGCTCCTCGCCCCCGCCGGCCGCCGCCGGGACGCAGACCGGCGGCATCCGTATGAAGTCGGCCGACGGGTCGGCGCTGTGGGCGTTCGGGACGGCGGGGACGCCGGTGTCGGTCGTCCGGTAGCCGTCAGGCAGCCGGGCCGGTCTGCCCGGCGGGCAGGTGGTTCACCAGCAGCACGACGCCGCTCAGCAGGAAGATCCGGGTCGCGGGGTCCAGCCCGTTCCAGTCCGCCGACTGCCACATCGCGAACCACTCACCGCCGATCGCGATGAACCCGGCGCCGAACAGCACCATCACCATCAGCAGCCCGTACGTGGAGACGCGCCGCGCCAGGACGCGGGGACCGCGCGCCCAGAACCAGGTACCGGCGACGAGGACGAGCGCGGCGACCGTCTCCCAGACGATGATCGCGACGTACGCGGCGTCCTGCAGCGCGGTGTCCGTGACGGCCCGCCACATCAGGTCCTCGTCCTTGAACGTGGTGTCCATGGCCAGGACATGGCGGACGAAGTCCTGGTTGGTGCCGAAGTCGGTGATGTTCCCGAGGGCGACGAGCGCCATGTAGAGGGCCACGGTGCCGGTGAGGACGGTGGCGGCGAGGTGGAGTGTGCCTCTGGTGGTGCCTGTGGTGGTTGTGGACATGCCTCTTCTCTACCAGCGTCGGGCATGTCCACGCCCATGGAGTCCGTCAGCCGACGAGCAACTCCGCGCGCAGCGACCGCAGTTCACGCGCGTCCAGGCCCAGGGCCCGCTTCTCGTACGCCGTGAACGAGCCGTATTCCTCCTGCACCTCGGCGAAGCCGGAGTTGAGGTACTCGGCCCGCACGTCGAGCAGCGGCTTGTAGACGGCCGCCTGCGCCGGGGGCATGGCGGCGAGGGCCGCGGCGTTGGCCTCGGCGCGGTAGTCGTTGGAGGCCAGGTAGTCCGCCAGGACCGTCTCGCGCGGCACGCCCAGGGTGGTGAGCAGCGCGGCGCTCGCCCAGCCGGTGCGGTCCTTGCCCGCCGTGCAGTGGTAGAGGGCGCCGTCGGCGTCCCGGACCAGGCCGGAGAATACGGTGGAGTAGGCGGCCCCGGCCGGCTCGCTGCTCACCATCGCCCTCTCGCCCTCGATCATCAGCTGCTCGGCCTCGGCGGCCGTCGTCGGCATCGTGAAGACCGGGGAGTCGTCGCCGATGACGTTCGCCACGACGTACCGGGTACCGGTGGGGAGGCGGTCCGGGGCCGCCGCGCGCTCCGACGTGCTGCGCAGGTCGTAGGCGACCGAGATGCCGAGCCGCCCGAGCTTCGCGAGGTCGGCGTCGGTCAGCTTGTCCAGCGAGTCCGAGCGGTAGACGACGCCCATCTTCACCCAGCGGCCGTCCGTGGTGCGGTAGCCGCCCGCGTCCCGGAAGTTGGCGGTGCCGTCCAGCCGTATCAGCCGGTCGGCGAGGCGCAGGTGCCGGCCGCGCTCGGGCACCAGGTCGAACCACTGCCGGTCGGCGGCGGGCAGCCCGCGCACCGTGACCGTGCCGGTGGCGCCGCCGGTGGCGACGGTACGGCCGTTCGCGCGCACGGCGACCTGCCGCACGCCGGGCGCCTTCCAGGTGACCCGGTACGAACCGTCCTGCTGGGCCGTCACCTCCGCCGCGGTGAACGGGATCTGCCGGGCGGAGGCGTGCGAGGCGTGCGGCGCGGGCGCGGCGGTGGCGACGGGCGCCGCGAAGGCGGTGAGCAGCGCGGCGGCCAAGAGGGCGTACGCGGTGCTGACACGTGTCGTGTGCATCATGGCCGGAATGCTCCGCCGCACAGGGGAGGGCCGGACCAACAGATCATGAACACCCGAGGTCGACCGGACCAATGGCCTGCACGAACTCGCCCCAGGCGCGGCGCCCGAAGGTGAGGGGGGTGCGGTGGCGGGCTTCGGAGTCGCGGACGTGGACGGTGGGGTGGGTCATGACGACTTCGACGCAGTCGGGGCCGTCGGCGCTGCTGTAGCTGCTCTCGAACCACTTGCGTACCGGTCCATCCACTGAACCGAACGTTCCCCGTCGAATACAGTGCTGAACTGTCGTACGTACGGACGGTGCCCCCTGGGAGGGTCTGGTGGATGCGACAGCGGGCACCGTCTGGGGCCGTGCCGAGCAGCAGGACTTCCGCAGCCGGGTGCGCGGCACGCTGCTCGGCGCGGCGGTCGGGGACGCGCTGGGCGCGCCCGTCGCCCGGCTGGACCTGGACGGGATCCGGGCGGCGCACGGGCCGGAGGGGGTCGTGGACCTCGCCCCGGCCTACGGCCGGCGCGGCGCCGTCACCCATCTCACCCAGCTCACCCTGTTCTCCGTCGACGGGCTGATCCGGGCCCAGGTGCGGCGTGACACCGGGGCCTGGCACCCGCCGACCGACCTGCACCGGGCGTATCTGCGCTGGGCCGCCACCCAGCGCGACTGGGGTCCGGACGAGCGGCGCGCGGACGACGGGTGGCTGGCCCGCGAGGAGTGGCTGTACGCCCGCCGGGACCCGGCCCGCGCCCTGCTGCTCGGGCTCGGCGACGCCACCATGGGCACCCTGGAGGCGCCCAAGAACCCGGGCGAGGCGGGGGGCGAGGCCGCCGGCCGGTCCGCGCCGTTCGGGCTGCTCGTCGGCTGGGAGCCGCAGCTCGTCGTCCAGCTCGCCGTGGAGTGCGCCACGCACACCCACGGCCACCCCACCGGCTGCCTGGCGGCGGGCGCGTACGCCGTGATCGTGCACACGCTGGCGCGCGGCGACAGCCTCGACGGCGCGGTGCAGCGGGCGCTCGCCCTGCTCGCCGCCCGGCCCGGGCACCAGCCGGTGTCCGAGGCGTTGCAGCAGGCGCTCGGCGCGGTCCGGCAGGGCGTCCCGACGCCGGACCGGGTGGCCGCCCTGGCCGGCGGCGGCACCGCCGACCGGGTCGTCGCCGCCGCCGTCTACTGCGCCATGGTCGGCGAGGACGTCCGCCACGGGCTGCGTCTCGCCGTCAACCACGACGGGCCCTCCGCCCTCACCGCGTCCCTCGCCGGCGGCCTGCTCGGCGCGCTGCACGGCGAGACCGCCCTGCCCCCGGCCTGGCTGGCCGCGCTGGAGGGCCGCCCGACCATCCTGGAACTGGCCGACGACTTCGCCATGGAGATGACCCAGGGCCCGGCGCTGCACACTCCGGCCGCCGCGTCGCCCGCCTGGCTGGCCCGCTACCCCCGGGCCTGAGCCCACGCGCGGGGCGGCCGCCCCGCGGACGGCCGCCCCGCACGTCGCGCCTTCCCGGCGTGCGATCGGTCCGATCAGCCCGGCCGCCTCGGTCCAGTGACCCCCGTTCAGGAACATGAACGGCGACGGGACGGGGCAGCCGGACGCGACCGGCCCGCTCCGCCGGTCAGCCCAGCTCCTCCGGACACGCCGTGCCCCGCGGCCAGCCGTACGGCGACGCCAGCCGGTAGGTCCCGGCGCGCGGCGCCAGCAGCTCCGTCCACCGGACGCCCTGCGCGTCCTCCTCGGTCCGGCGCAGGCAGCCGTCGACGTTGCGGTAGGTCTTCGGCGTCCCCTCGGGACGGTCCTTGGACGCCTCCGTCTCCCGCGGCGCCTCGACCCCCTTGCCCTCGGCGTCGACCAGCTTCAGCCACGGCGAGTACGGGACGCGGATCAGCACCCGGCCCGGCTCGCTCACCCGCAGGGTCATCTCGCCCTGCTCGGCCCGCTCCACGGTGGCCGGCGGATCGGCCAGCGGGGCCGGGTCGGTCACCCGGAACAGCTGCCAGTTCGCGTCCCCCCAGACCTGCGTCAGATACGGCAGCCCGCGCTGCACCAGCTCCCGCTCCCGCTCACCGCCGTCCCCGTCCGGCTCGTCCTTGGGCAGCACGACGTAGTGCACCGCCCAGCGCTTGAGCCACTCGCGGTAGTTGGCCGAGTTGAGGGTGTCGTCGTAGAAGAGCGGGTTGCGCTCCATGTCGGCCTGCCGGTTCCAGCCCCGGGCCAGGTTGACGTACGGGGCGAGCGCCGAGGCCTCGCGGTGCGAACGGGCCGGGACCACCTCGACCCGGCCCTTCCCGGCGCCGACCTCCTGGAGCTCGTTGACCAGCGGGGCCAGCTCCCGCGCCCAGGCCGCCCGCGGGGTCGTGTTCACCACGTCGTCGACCGACTTGTAGCCGATCCAGGTGACGAACCCGGCGAAGGCCACCACGATCGCGTACCAGCGCAGCGAGCGCGGCGCCGCGAACGGCAGCGCGGCCAGCAGCGCCACCCCCGCGAACAGCATCGACAGCCGGGTGATGTTCGACCCGATCTGCGAGCTGATCAGCCACACCAGCAGCACCGACAGGCCGTACACGGCGGAGGTGATGCGCACGGTCCGCCAGTCGCGCGGGACCAGCAGGAAGACCAGCGCCGAGTAGACCACGGGCAGCGTCGCCGACCCGAACGACATCGGCTGGGTGCCGGAGAACGGGAACGCCCACGCCGACACCGCCACCACCGCGCTCGGCGCCAGGCCCAGCGCCCACGCCCCCGGCCGCCGCTTCTGCAGGAACAGCGCCACCGCGACCAGACCCACGAACAGCCCGGCGACCGGCGAGGACATGGTGGCCAGCGCGGCCAGCGGCGCCGCGCCCAGGGCCTTCGCCCAGCGCTTGTAGCGCCAGCGGTACGGCCAGCAGAACACCATCGCGACCGCGCCCAGCGCGAACAGCATGCCCAGCCCGAACGTCACCCGCCCCGACACCGCGTTGCACAGCAGCCCGAACACCCCGGCGAGCCCCGGCCACAGCGGCTCGCGCACCATCCGGCTGCGCATCAGGACCAGCGTCAGCAGCCCCGCGGAGAGCGTCCCCGCGATCATCATCGTCGTCCGCACCCCGAGCAGCGACATCAGGTACGGCGACACCACGCTGTACGACACCGGGTGCATCCCGCCGTACCAGGCGAGGTTGTACGCCGAGTCCGGGTGCCGGCCGACGAACTCCGCCCAGGCGTCCTGCGCCGCGAGATCCCCGCCGCTGTTCGCGAAGGTGAAGAACCAGATGAGGTGGAGCACCCCCGCCACGGCGGTGGTGACCAGCACGGGGTGCCGGACCGCGCGCCGCAGCCGGTCCCGCGGGGCGGCCCGCTCCGGCGCGCTCGGCGCCGTGCCGGGTATCTTCCCGGGCGTCCCGCCGGGTGTTGCGTCGGCCGGACGGCTGGACGGCTGGGCGGGCACGCGTATGCGCGGGCCGGCTCCCGGGCCCGGGCCGGTGTCGTCGGTGCGTGTCGGCTCCGCAGTGGCCACCTGTTGGCGCTCCCCGTGTCCGTCGTCCGTTCTCGGCCGCCCACCCGTTTCCCGGCCGTTCCCGGCCGTGTGGCGGGCCGTTCGCGCCCCCGTCCGCCACGCGGGCGTCCTGTCCCGTTTCGGGACGCTAGCACGCACCCCGCCGAGGGGCGCCCGGGAGGGCTTCCGTCGACGGGGTGCGGGAGCGCGGCGGTGCGTGCCCGGTCAGGCGACGCGGGTCAGCTTGTCCGTGAAGCCGGGTTCGGTGAGGTCCGTCCGCAGGGCCACCGGCACCTCGACCGCGCCGCCGCTGCCGTCGCCCACGGTGAGCGTGCCGACCTGCGTCCCGGCCGCCGCGGTGTGCGGCACCTCGTCGGAGGCGAACGACAGCTTCACCTCCAGGCCGGCCCAGCCGACCGCGGTGACGTCCTGCTCGACGACGACCGGGGTCCGGTTGCCGAGCCGGTCGTCGACGTACCCGACGACATCGCCCTTCTTCAGGATCTTCGCCGAGGTCAGCGCCTCCTGCGCGGCGAGCATCGCCGTCTTGCTGACGTCGTTGACGGTCTCGATGATGGGTGCCTTGTGCTGCCCGAGGATCGCGCCGACCAGGGTCACCGTCTCACCGCCGACCTCCTTGCGGGCGGCGAAGAGCAGGTTGCCGCCGGCCGCGGTGGTGGTGCCGGTCTTGATGCCGATCGCACCGTCGTAGGGGACCAGGTAGTTGTAGTTGTACCACCTCTGTCCGGACGGATCGATCCACTGGCCCATCGACGTGATCTCCATCAGGGCCGGGATCCGCACCAGTTCGTTGCCCAGCTTCACCTGGTCCTCGGCGGTGGAGACGGTGCTCTCCTTCAGGCCGGAGGCGTCGGTGTACGTGGTGTTCTCCATCCCCAGCTCCTTGGCGGTGTCGTTCATCTTCTCGATGAACGCGGCCTCGGATCCGGCGTCCCAACGCGCCAGCAGACGGGCGATGTTGTTGGCGGAGGGAATCATGATGGCGGCCAGGGCCTGCCGCTCGGTGATCTGGTCGCCCTCCTTGACGGTGTTGAGGGTGGACTCGCCCTCCTCGTTGTATCCGCCCTCCTTCTCGGCGAGCGCGTCGACCGTGATCTTCGGGCCCTCCTCGCCGGACTTGAGCGGGTGGTCCTTCAGCACCACGTACGCCGTCATCGCCTTGGCGACCGAGCCGATGGCGACCGGCCTCTGCTCGCCGAAGTCGCCCATGGTGCCGATGCCGTTGACGTCCATCCAGCCCTGGCCCTCGCCGGGCCACGGCAGGCTGACGCGGTCGCCCTCGAAGCCGTAGGTGTCCTCGGCGGTGAGCTCCAGGGCCGGCGTGGGCAGCGGCCGCACGGCCTGCACGATCGCGAACACGACCGCCAGCAGCAGGACCAGCGGCGTCCAGATCTTGATCCGCCGTACCGCCGTCCGCAGCGGGGTCTCCGGCGGCGGCGGGGTGTTGGTCAGCTCGGCCAGCAGGTCCAGCGGCGGCTTCGGCGGCAGCGGCTGCTGGGTCGTCCGCTCCGGGCCGACCTGCGGCACGGAGGCGGTCTGGTCGGCGGGCGCGGCCGGCTTGGCCCGGTCCGGCGTCACCTTGGGCAGCGCGGTGGTGGCCTCGGCGGCCGGCGGGGGCTTGCGCGTGGAGGGGTCGTCCAGGGGCTTGAGCGCGACGAACTTGCTGGTGCGCTCGGCGTCCCGCTCCGCCGCCGGAGCGGGCTTCCGGGCGTCGCCCAGCTTCAGCATGGTGGTCGGCTGGTCGACGGCCGGGCGCGGGGGCTCGACGGCCCGGAAGACGGCCGTGGGCTGGTCCACGCGGGACGCGGCGTCCTCGGCGGGGGTTCCGTCCTCGGCGGCGTCCTGCCCGGCCGCGTCGGCGGCGTCCTCGGCGTCCCCGGCATCGGCCGGGGCGGCGTCCTCGGGG